>JBNKGK010000194.1:0-6614 GCA_050289785.1 Kordiimonas sp. | reverse complement strand
GGGATGTGGCCTTCAAACCAATAGAAGCGGGAGGATGAAATGCCAAGCATGAGAATGGGAAAAAGAGTGCAACATACAAGCGTAGCAACGGTGATTGCAGCCGTTATGATGGCCAGCCTGGGAGCTGAGGCAGGGGATAAGGTTGATTTTGATATTGCCGCCAAAAAGGCTGGCGATGCACTCAATAGCTATGCACAGCAGGCAGGCCTGCAATTGCTGTTTCCCTATGATAAGCTGCAACAGGTGCGCACGGGTGACCTGAAAGGCAGTTTTGATAAAGAGGAAGCCCTTGCCCGCCTTTTAAAAGGCACGGGCTTTGAAGCAGATGTGCGTGATGACGGCTCCATTGTGATCCGTGAAGCGTATCAGGTAAGCCAGGCTATGGGCGCTGAAAATGTGGATAGTGCGATTGACACCAAAGAAGCTAGCTTCGTGCTGGAAGAAATTATCGTGACGGCACAGAAACGGGCGCAAAGTATTCAGGATGTACCAATTTCAATTAGCGCTTTTTCCTCTTCATCATTAGAGCAGCGCGGTGTGAACAATGTGTCGGACCTACAGAATTTTGTGCCGGGCCTGCATTTTGGTAAAACTGATTTAGGTCAGGCCGTAGTTTCTTTGAGAGGTATCAGTGGGAATTACTTTGGCATCGGTTTTGATCCGGGCGTGGCCATTCATATTGACGGGCACTATTTGCAGTCTTCCGCCTTCATGACACGGGATTTTCACGATGTGGAACGAACCGAGGTGCTTCGTGGCCCTCAGGGAACATTGTATGGGAAAAACGTGGTTGGCGGCACAATCAACATCATCACCAACAAGCCCACGGATGAAGTGGAAGGCAGGCTGGATGTGGAGATAGGCAACTATAACCAGAGGAAGATTAAAGGTGTGTTAAACATGCCGATCAGCAACACGTTGAAGGGCCGTATTGCCGTTGTGTCGGAAGACAGGGATGGTTATACGAAAAACCTGACAAACGGCGAACGTTTGGATGCTTCTGATTACACATCTTTTCGGGGCTCTTTGTTGTTTACACCCACTGAAAACCTGGAAATCCTTCTCAATGGCTATGATTATCGCAACAGTGGTACACCCGGGCCTGGAGCTTTGATCTACGGATACCCATCAGCAGACACGTTGGCTAATTTCCTGGGGGAAAGAATTTCAAATCCTTGGCTTCAAGTTGATGTGGGTGCCAATCCAACTGTTGATGACAGGCGTGTCGTTCGAAGTACACTGGCACATGGGCAGGATGACAGGGCCCAAGGCATATCACTGGATATAGACTGGTCACTGGGAGATTATACTGTGAAGTTGCTTTCCAGCTATAATGATTCTTTGACAGATGTTATCAAGGACGTCAGCAACTCTGACATCGTTCAGTTGCTGGTCCCTGCCAGAAGCCGGTATGAAACCTTCAGTCAGGAACTGCAATTGGGTTATGATTCCGGAGAAACGTTTAAATGGATTGCTGGTTTTTATTATTACACGGAAGATTCCAGATTGGATTTTGCTGTAGGCTCATCCTATGATCTTCTGGGGGCAGGCCAGCCCTCCCGACTAGATACTTTTCAAACAGTAAAGACGACATCTTTGGGGGCTTTTGCCCAGCTTGACCATCGTATTACCGATCAGTTGGAACTGACCTATGGGGTTCGTTACTCCCGGGATGAAAAAGACTTCAGTTCGGGCTTTAGCGTTGGTGTTTGGGACGGTGATCCGAACTGGACTTTTAAGGATTTTGGAGAAAATCCGAATTTGCAGAATGATGCGTGGTCGAAGGTGACAGGTCGTTTGGCTGCGAATTACACGGTTAATGATGATGTCATGCTATTTGCCTCCATCGCTAGTGGCTACAAGGCAGGTGGCTTTACGGATTCCGGGTCATTCAGGCCGGAAACAGTGATCGCCTATGAAACGGGTGTAAAAAGCCTGCTATGGGATAAAAGGCTACAGATGAACCTGACCGGCTTTTACAATGATTATCAGGACAAGCAGGAATCACAGACTAAAAACAATGCGCTTTTTGTGACCAACGCCGCCTCTGCTGAAATCTATGGTGTGGAAGCCGAGATGCAGGCCCGTCCGGTGCCTGCTCTCGAAGTGACGACGATGATCGCTTATATGCATGCCAGATTCGGCTCCTATACGGATGCGCTGGATGTTACCAGAAATGTCGTGGAAGATTTAAGTGGCAATATTATTCCTGAAGTACCCGAGTGGAAAATCAGCCTGGCAGCAGCCTATACCTGGGAAATGGGTGACTATGGCAATATCACGGCTTGGGCAAACTTCAACTGGGTAGATGATGTTTACCTGCGGGCATTTAACATTCCCAAGGATTTGCAACCATCTCATTTTACCTCAAACGCCAGTTTGACTTGGGTAAGTGTAGAGGGAGATTGGAGTATCTCATTGTTTGCCGACAATATCGAAGACAATGATATTACTGGGTCTTTTGCAACATTTAGTGAGGCGTATGGTCAGGTGCATAGCGCGATCTTGCAGCCACCTCGTACCTATGGCTTGACTGTTGGGTACAGATTCTAGGTTTTAATTCTATAGAGATAGGAAGTTTGAGGGGAATCTTTTACTGTGTACCATTAATGTTCCTGTATCATAGATATTTTCCCCTCATATTTCCAAAACGCGAAATGATACCATACTAGGAGACTGAGAAGTGAAATTCCATAAGGAAAGGGTTGGGGTAGTAGCTCTAGCCCTCTTATTAGGGCTGACGAGTGGGAATGCTTTGGCAGAAAGCTATGGTCTACCTCTTGTGAAACCGGAAGAGGTGGGTATGAGCAGCGAGCGGCTGGCCCGGATTGGGCCGGTGATGCAGGCTTTTATTGATGAACACAAGGTGCAGGGTCTGGTGACGGCCATTGCCCGGCATGGAAAGCTGGTTCATTTCGAGGCGCAGGGCTATTCCAACCTGGAAAAGAAAACGCGGCTGAGGCCGGACGCCATCTTTCGCCTCTATTCCATGACCAAGCCGGTAACGGCGGTGGCTGTGATGATGGCCTATGAGGACGGACATTTCCTGCTTGATGATCCCGTTGCGGATTATCTGCCTGAATTCAGGCATATGAAAGTCCATACGGAAAGCGGGCTGGTTGACGCTGATCGGCCTATCACGATCAGGCAGTTGCTGACCCATACATCCGGCCTTGACTATGGCTTCTTTCAGGATGATCCGGTGGCGGCCATGTACCGGAAGGCCGGGCTTAACGACGGCGACGCCCACGCCATGGACATAACGACGGAGGAGTATGTGAAGAAACTGGCTTCCATGCCCCTTTACGCCCAGCCGGGGACGACATGGCGCTATAGCGACGCCATGGCGGTGCTGGGCCGTCTGGTGGAAGTGGTGTCTGGCAAGCGCTACAGCGTTTTCCTGAAAGAGCGGCTGTTTGACCCGCTGAGAATGGCGGATACGGGTTTTTATGTACCGCCTGAAAAAATGGATCGCTTGATTACAATGTATGAAATGGGCCTTGATGGTCACCTGATAGAAACAGACAAATTACTCTCGGCAGATCATTCCGCCCGTCCTATTCAGACAGGCGATTTTTCAAATCCGCCGTCATATGAATCGGGCGGGGCCGGTCTAGTTGGCACGGTTACGGATTATATGCGGTTCGCCCAGATGCTGCTGAATGGCGGCCAGCTTGATGGCAGCCGGATTCTGAGCCCGACCAGCGTCAAACTGATCATGTCCGATCATCTTGGACCCGAGGCTGACGAAGGGTTCATGGCTCATATACCACGCTACTGGCTGCACCGGCCAGGTTTTGGATTCGGGTTTTGCGGGCTGGTTGTCAGGGATGCCGTGGCGAACGGCACAGCGGGCTCCAATGGCGAATATCATTGGAGTGGCGCAGCCAACACCGATTTCTGGGTTGATCGGGAACAGGGACTGGTCGCACTGGTTTTTACACAGGTCAATCATCCGATTGCCCCTGTCAAAAGATGGCTGACGACACGGGACAAATTCCACCAGCTTACCTATCAGGCGGTCGTTGGTGAATAGTTTATAAAATCATGCCAGCAGGGCCACGCTTTTCATCACACGCTGCACCAGGTCCTGCTGGCGTTTTACGCCCACTTTTTCATAAATATGCTGCAGGTAGGTGCGGGCGCTGGTTTGGGTGATATTCATCATTTCAGCGGCTTCATTGAGGGTGTTGCCCTGTGTGAGAAGGGTGGTGAGATAAGCCTCGCGCATGGAAAGGTTAAACAGCCGCACAATCAGCTGGTGTTGCAGGGTGGGGCGCTGTTTGTTCGGATCACTGATATACACCGTGGCATGGGGGATCACATAAGCGGAGTGAGGCACTTCCATCGTGGGCGGGGTAATGGGCTGTACCAGCACGCCGATGGAGTCAGCATCCGGGTAGGTAAAGCGCATCACGCCGATAGGCTTATCGCCTGTGGGCACCCGCCGCCAGGCAATGGCGGCCTGCAGGGCCTGTTGGAATTTTTCGTTGTTTTCTTTTCTCAGAAGTTTCAGCTTGTTGTTCAATACTGTAATCTGTTGTTTGGCCTTTACAATGGCATCTGCTGCCGGATTGCTTTTGATCAGATTACCGCCGCCATCCAGAATGAAGGAAGCAATGCCCAGATGGTCTGTCGCTTCGCCCAGAGCCTGAATGGTGAGCGTGTTCCGCCAATTGCGGATGGCCAGCTGCATAGCAGTCTCTAGGTGTGGCTGCAGCTTACGCAGGAAAATTTTGTCAGATTCAGAAAATTCCCGTTCACCGGGGCGTTTGTTAATGCTGAGCGCGCAGATCACCTTTTCCGGGCCAGAAAAATAAAACACGGCCGAGTTGATGATACCTTTGCCGTGCAGCAATATGCGGCCATATTCTGTTTTCTTCCATTCGTCGGGTGAGACGAGATCATTCATCACATGGAAATCACCAGGGCGTGGAATACCAAAGCCAGCAAGGGAGTAGGGGCTTTTGTCCCACAGCTCTAGCACCATTTTGTTCAGCGAGATCAGGCTATCCAGCCCCGCTTTGGTGGTGGAGCGACTTCTGATCGGCGTGCTGGGGTATAGAATGTTGGTGTTGATCGTGCAGGTGCCATCCAATCCCACGTTCAGCACGTCCAGAAAGGAGCTGAGTGGATATTGGCTATCCAGCAAGCTGTTTTGCAAAATGGCTAGCCAGTTCACCAGGTTATCAAGCGGTGGGGCAGATGATAGGCGTATGCCATCTGTCGTTAAGTTCAGATTGGGTTGGGCGGGCTCGGTTTTTATTTTGTTACTGCGCGGCACCCGCACCAGATCAAATTTTTTACCGCTGTTTTTCAGGAAACGTTGGGCTTTTTGTGAATTGAGTATGGCATTGGCCATGAAGCCTTCTACCACAAACAGCGTGATGTTTTTCCCTGTATCATGAAGAACGTCACTCAGAAACTCTATGAAACTGGTGGTGGAGACAGCTTCTTTAAACAGTTTGAAATGAACAGCGCCTCCCGGCATTTTCACATAGGCAATGCCTAGTCTTTGGGGTGTGTTATCAACCGCACAAAAACAGAGGGTACGGCCCTGGCGCTGGGTTTTGTCAACCAGCTGTGGATAATCCTGCTTCAGCCATTTTTCAGATATAATAGTGTCCGCTTGTGATAAAAAGGGCTGCAGGCGCTGGCTACTAATACCTGCCTTTGAAAGGATAGTGTGAAGCGCCGTACGGCTGAGGCTGGTTTTATGCTTTCGTTCCACCAGTGCCTGAAAGTTCTGGCTACTCCATGTTTTGCCAGCAAGAGCCATATCTTCGGGGCTATGGCCCGCAATACTTGTAAAAAGCTTATGGCACTCTGGGTCAGTTAGCTTGGGGGTGCGCCCAGGGCTGGTCTTTGCCTTTAGGCCTGTTTCCCCTTCTTCCTCAAACCGTTTTATCCATTTATAGATGCTGGACCTGTTGCATTTCAGGTCATACATCACCTTGCTGGGGGCTTCACCTGCCAACACTCGCTTCACGGCTTCCATGCGAGTTTCGGCTAGGGCCTGTCGGTTATTCTTTTGTGGTTTCACCATGTAGTAATGCTGCCATATTTATGATTTAAAGTGATTTTGTCGCCTTATTTTAGTGTTTTTGTTTTTGCGCTGCAAGTGCTTGGCGGCATGAGCTTGGTTCTGGATGGCACCTGGTGGGACAGGTATTCCTAAGAGGGAGCAGTAAAAGCTTTATTTATTTCAAATTGTTAGAGAAGGTTTACTGCTGACATTTGCCTCCCCGCCTTTATTGTTTGTTACATGCTAACCACTTTGGTGCGCTTATCCCTATCCCTCTGAATATGGAGATTATGGCGGCTAGAACCCTCCTTTAAACTGTGAATAGGGTAGAAACAAGACGGAGGAGGAATTTGTGCTGCGTTCTATAGCTATTATGTTTTTGGTGTATGGGCAAGCCAGTTTGGCGGAGGATAGCTTAACGGCAGTGGACCTGACCATCACCCATGGTGTGAAACCAGATGTTATCTATCATCGGGCGGATGGCATGGATTTGAAGGTGGATGTTTATGCCCCCAATATCAATCTCTGGGGCACGCCTGAGCAAAAAAAGCCTGTCCCCACAGTGGTATATTTTCATGGAGGTGAGATC
>JBNKGK010000193.1:0-6617 GCA_050289785.1 Kordiimonas sp. | reverse complement strand
TGTTATTATTTTCTGTCATATCATCCTTTTCAAAGTGCTCAGCCGGTGCTCGGATTGATTGCCTCTTTTTTAAGGTTAGTGTGATTGCCAGACAGATACAGCCGCTAGAGCGGTATATCTGCTGTGCAATGATATCAATCCCTCTTTCTGTGAGGTATATCGAAAGGGCGTCCATGTTAGATAAAAACACAGTGATGCGAGTTGCTCGCCCTACGGATTATCTGAAAAAAAATCGCTGAAATGTATGAAAAAGGCCTGGGCTTTAAATGGCTGGCTTTTTTTCAGGACTATCAAGGTTTTGATAGAGTGATGCTAGGGCACCCTAAGCATAACTATCATCTGGAATTCACTCATCACCGTGGCGTGAAAGCGGGCTTGGCCCCCACACAAGATCATTTGCTCATCTTCTATTTTCCGCAGCCAGTTTGGGTTTGATGCCCCGCCAGGATCTGCCATATTTAGCAATGACAATTTTTCCGGCAACATCAATGCCGTATCGCTCAAGCAGGTCATAATCCTCAGGCAGGCCATAATTCACAAACACCAGTTCAGCAGTTATGTCACCATCCGCTGAGAAAGCATTATATGTGGGTAAAATATCTTTTCTCTGGGCAGAAGAGGCATCCCCCGGAACAATATCTTCCTGCAGTGTTGCTGTGTAAGTGTTTGGTGCTATTAACTTTAATGATCGCTCTTTGGGCACGGGCAGCAAAATATCAAAGGCCTCAATCTCAACCTGATATCCCCATTTTCGAAACAGGTTTGCTATATATTGAACATTGGTTTTTCCATGTTTGGAGCCAGCATGGTGTGGCTGGCTCGTCAGGTATTTTGCCCATTTTGCCAGGTCCTTGGTGGAAAGGCGGGAACGAAATTCTGCCTCAAGCTCTGTTTGCTGTGTTGATGCTTGCTTTGAAAAGCCGATCAATTGGTCTGCCTGTGCGGATAGCGAGCATAAAACCATGCAAGCCAGGCTGATTATGCAGCCTGCTTTCTTTTCAAAATCATTCTTATAGTCTTCCTTGATGCCGTGGTGTGTAATAATTCAGAATATTTATGCAGTCCCCCCCACAGTGATGCCATCAATTCTAAGGGTTGGTTGGCCAACACCTGCGGGGACACTTTGGCCACCCTTGCCACAGGTGCCTACGCCGTTATCTAATTTCAGGTCATTACCGACCATGGAAACGCGTTTCAGCACATCGGGGCCATTGCCAATAAGGGTTGCCCCTTTCACTGGGTGGATGATCTTGCCGCCCTTAACGCGGTAGGCCTCGGTGCAGGAAAAAACGAACTTCCCGGAGGTGATATCCACCTGTCCGCCACCAAAGTTCACGGCATAAATACCATCATCAACACTGGCCAGAATTTCACCTGGGTCTTTATCGCCTGCCAGCATGAAGGTGTTGGTCATACGGGGCATGGGCTGGTGGGCAAAGCTTTCACGTCTACCATTGCCGGTTGCTTTCATGCCCATCAGGCGGGCGTTCAGCCTGTCCTGCATATAGCCTTTTAGTATGCCATCTTCAATCAGGACGGTACGTTCTGTAGGGGTGCCTTCATCATCCACACTGAGAGAGCCACGGCGCGCTTCCATAGTGCCATCATCCACCACGGTAATGCCAGGGGCCGCCACACGCTCGCCCATCAGGCCCGCAAAGGCTGATGTCTTCTTTCTGTTGAAATCACCTTCCAGGCCATGGCCAACAGCTTCATGGAGCAGCACACCAGGCCAGCCAGGGCCAAGCACCACTGTCATTTCGCCAGCCGGGGCTTCCTGGCTTTCCAGATTCACACCAGCTTGGCGCACAGCTTCATTCACCTGTGCTTGCCACTGGCTTTCATCAAACAGGAAATCATAGCCCTGCCTGCCGCCTGCGCCGTCATTCCCTACTTCCTGTCTGTCGCCTTCCCCCATCACAACGGAAACATTAAGTCTGACAAGAGGGCGTATATCCCGCACCCGGTAGCCATCTGCCCTGATGATTTCTACAGCCTGCCAACTGCCAATCAGGCTGGCGCTAACTTGCCGCACACGTGGGTCAGCGGTTCTGGCATAGGCATCTATTTCAGCGAGCAGTGATACTTTTCTCTGAAACTCGATTCCACCAAGGGGGTTCACGTCGGTATAAAGCTGTCTGTTTGTGCGGGCAGGGGCCATGGCCATGGTGCCTGAATGCCCGGTTTTGATGGCGCTTACAGTTTCGGCCGCTCGTTTGATGGCCTCTTCTGAGAGTTCATTGGAATGAGCATAGCCTGTCGAGTCGCCAAGCACAGCACGAAGTCCAAAGCCTTGACTTGAATCAAAACTGGCTGATTTGAGGCGTCCATCGTCAAAAGCAAATGATTCTGACTGGGTGGACTCAAGATAAAGCTCCCCATCATCCATGTCATTGAGTGAATCAGTGATAAGTTCTTGTGTTTTTTCCTCGTTCAAATCTGATTCTGCAAAGAAAAAGTTCAGCGATGGGGTCGCTTCTGTCATGGTTTGCTCCTTTTGGGGGGTCATAGAGGGATTGGCCAATTTATGCGGCCATATGACGCATTCTTCCCGGTTATCTATAGCTTAGCATGGTGACTGAGGGACCACTTGGCAAGCAGTGAAGGCAAAAAATAAGCATTTTTATGAAGAAAAATGTGATAAAGCGTGCTCTCGGGCTTGAGCCTACGCAATCCTCTGGTATAACGGGCGCGCATTCAAATCGGTCCGAAGCTTCTTTAAGGTGTCGCGGAGGGCCGTACTGCTGGATTTTGAGTATGAGTATGCCTATTGGTACGCGAGGTCCGGTTACCCGGTTTGGGGTAGGAAAGAAGGAAAGCAGAACTATGATCGTCAAAAGGCTTACCGCCGGAATTATGGCCATGTTGGTGGCAGTATTCGGTTTTACGGTTAGCGCACTTGCTGAGGCAGCCAAAGGCGTGCCCATGGATAAAGGTCTGTGGCTTCAGGCTGCAGCGAATGAGCAGGCTAGTCGTGTTGGAGATTTCCACGAATTGCTATTGTGGATCATCACTATAATTGCGGTATTTGTATTCATCCTGGTGTTCTGGGTGATGTTCCGTTACCGCGCCAAGGCAAACCCGGTTCCCTCTAAAACAAGCCATAATACATTTATTGAGTTTGTTTGGACTGTAATGCCAATTGGTATTCTGGTGGCGATCGGTTTCTGGTCTATTCCGCTTCTTTATTTTCAAGACGTGGTGCCTGAGACTGAATTTGCTGTTCGGGTGACAGGTAACCAATGGAACTGGACTTATAATTACCCTGATCATGGTGGTATTGAGTTTACCTCAACTGTGGTGCCCGACAGCGCCTTTAAAGATACTGCAGAAGCAGAAGAATATAATAGCTCTCTCTCTGCATTTTTGGGACGCCCTACTAGAATTCAGTATCGTCTTCTTGAAACCAACAATCGCTTGGTTGTGCCTGTGAATACGAGAGTCAAGGTTCAGCTAACAGGATCAGATGTTATTCATTCTTGGGCAGTGCCCGCTTTTGGTGTGAAGCTGGATGCAGTGCCTGGTCGCTTGAACGAGACATGGTTTGAAGTTGATGAGGTAGGCACTTATTACGGTCAGTGTTCTGAACTGTGTGGTAAGGACCATGCGTTTATGCCGATAGCCGTTGAGGTTGTCTCTAAAGAAGAATTTGCCAATTGGGTGGAACGTGCAAAAGCAGAATATGCTGATGCAGGCACCATCGCCCTTGGCCGTTAGTTTAGGTAGGGAAAGGAAGAGCAATGGCTCACGAAAACCCGACTGGTTGGAAACGCTGGGTATATTCCACCAACCATAAAGATATTGGGGTGATGTACATTTGGTTTGCCTTCTTTGCAGGCCTGGTTGGTTTTGGTATGTCCGGTTTGATGCGGATGGAACTTATGGAGCCTGGCGTTCAGTTTTTGCCAAGCTTCCTGGGGATCACCGAAGAACATGCCCACCATATGTTTAACGTCTTGACCACGGGTCACGGTCTTATCATGGTATTCTTCATGGTGATGCCTGCGTTGATTGGCGGTTTCGGTAACTATTTTGTGCCGCTGATGATCGGTGCGCCTGATATGGCATTCCCTCGGATGAACAATGTGTCATTCTGGCTGATGCCTCCATCCCTCATTCTGCTGCTTCTTTCCACTGTTGTGGAAGGTGCGCCTGGGCAGGCTGGTTTTGGTGGCGGCTGGACAGCTTACGCCCCGCTTTCCACGTCAGGTCACCCTGGTCCATCTATGGATTTGGCGATTTTCTCGCTGCACGTGGCTGGTGCGTCCTCTATCATGGGGTCCATCAACTATATCACCACAATCTTCAATATGCGTGCCCCAGGCATGACCATCCACAAAATGCCTTTGTTTGCGTGGTCTGTTCTGATTACGGCTTTCCTTCTGGTGCTTTCCCTGCCTGTTTTGGCTGGTGCGATCACCATGCTGCTGACAGACCGTAACTTCGGCACCACTTTCTTTGATCCTGCCGGTGGCGGTGACCCAATTCTTTACCAACATCTGTTCTGGTTCTTTGGTCACCCTGAAGTGTATATCATGATCCTGCCTGCTTTTGGCATCATCAGCCACATCGTATCCACCTTCTCCAGAAAGCCCATCTTTGGGTATCTGGGGATGGCTTATGCGATGGCGGCGATTGGTTTCATCGGCTTCGTTGTGTGGGCTCACCATATGTACACAGTTGGTCTGGATGTTGATACGAAAGCCTATTTCGTGGCAGCAACTATGGTTATCGCGGTACCAACAGGGGTAAAAATCTTCTCATGGATTGCCACAATGTGGGGTGGGTCTATCCGTTTCACCGTGCCTATGATGTATGCTATTGCCTTCATTCTGCTGTTTACAGTTGGTGGTGTGACAGGGGTTGTGCTCTCTAATGCTGGTGCTGATATCGTGCTGCACGATACATACTATGTGGTTGCGCACTTCCACTATGTTCTGTCGCTGGGTGCTGTGTTTGCTATCTTTGCTGGTCTGTACTACTGGATTGGCAAGATGTCTGGTAAGCAATATCCAGAAAAGCTGGCTCAACTTCAGTTCTGGGTAACCTTTGTCGGTGTGAACATGATCTTTTTCCCGCAGCACTTCCTCGGTCTGCAGGGTATGCCACGTCGTTATGTGGATTACCCTGATGCCTTTGCATACTGGAACAAGATCTCAAGCTACGGCTATATGATTACGTTGGTGGGTGTTGCTCTGTTCATTCTCGTGATGGCAATGACCCTGCTGAAAAAGCGTAAAGATTGCCCGGAAAACCCATGGGGTGAAGGTGCTACCACACTTGAGTGGACACTCTCTTCTCCTCCACCGTTCCACCAGTTTAACGAGCTTCCTCGCATTAAGTAGGGAAAGCCCCTAAACGGGTTTATCGAAGGAAATAATGGTTTGGCTGACAGTAGCTTGACAACCTTTGATCTAAAGAAACAGCCTTCCGCCGGGTACGAGCGGGAGGCTGAAGCTCATGACTTTGTGGCTTTGTTGAAACCACGGGTTATGTCTCTTGTGATTTTTACCGCATTTGTGGGCATGATTGCTGCTCCTGGTGCGATGCACCCTGCACTTGCTTTTGCGGCCATTCTGTTTATTGCGATTGGCGCTGGTGGGTCTGGGGCTTTGAATATGTGGTATGATGCCGATATTGACGTGCTGATGAAGCGCACGGCAAAGCGGCCCATCCCTGCGGGTAAGCTAACCCGCGGCGAGGCGCTTGGTTTTGGCATGACCCTTTCTGTAGCTTCCGTTGTGCTTCTCGGCTCGCTCATTAACATAACCGCTGCTGCCCTTTTGGCGCTTACGATCTTCTTTTATGTTGTGGTTTACAGCATGTGGCTGAAGCGCCGCACGGCACAGAATATTGTGATAGGCGGGGCAGCCGGTGCTTTCCCTCCCATGATTGGCTGGGCTGCTGTGATGGACGGCGTAAGCATTGAGCCGATCATTCTATTTGGCATTATCTTCCTCTGGACACCGCCGCACTTCTGGGCGCTTTCGCTGTTCATTTCTGAGGATTACAAAAAAGTGGGCGTGCCCATGCTGCCTGTTGTTTCAGGGGAAGCTGAAACACGCCGTCAGATTTTGCTTTACAGCTTCCTGGTGGTGCCCTGTGGTATTGCCCCCTCTTTCTTTGGTGGGGCCGGGCCTGTTTATGCCGTTATTTCCAGTGTGCTTGGTGCCTGGTTCCTATGGCTTGCTATTGCTGTATGGCGACGGCAGGAGAAAGCAGAGCGGAAGCTGTTTGCGTTTTCCATTTTGTACTTATTTGTTTTGTTTGCAGCCCTTGCTATTGAGCGTGTGGCTATGGAGTGGCTGGCATGAGTGAAGATTATTCAGAGGTACATAAGCGCATGAAAAAGCGCAATATGGCTTTGGGGTTGGCTCTTGGTACCTTTGTTATCCTGATGGCAGTATTCGCTTATTTCCGTTTGAAGGGGCTGACACCATGACAACTGCTGCGGCAGATATGTCTCGTCGGAATAAGCGGGCGGCGCTGGTGGTTGTATGCGTTGTGGTGTGTATGGTAGGGCTATCTTATGCCGCTGTGCCGCTTTATAACCTGTTTTGCAAAGTAACGGGTTATGGTGGCACAACACAGCAAACCAAACTTGCTTCTAGCGGTGT
>JBNKGK010000192.1:0-6629 GCA_050289785.1 Kordiimonas sp. | reverse complement strand
GGGTTGCTTGGCCCTTTGCACGTTTACGTCCAGGTCATTATCGCGGCTATGTTCACCAATGATCATGCCTTCATAGGTCTCGCTACCCGGATCAATCATGATCACGCCGCGCTCTTCAAGGTTCCACAGCGCATAGGCCACGGCTTTGCCGCCGCCTGTGGCGATCAAAACCCCGCGCTGGCGGCCTGCGATAGGGCCTTTATAGGCGTCATAGCGATCAAACGCACGGGCCATAATGCCGGTGCCGCGTGTGTCGGTGAGGAATTCACCGTGATAGCCGATCAGGCCACGCGCAGGGGCATCAAAAGTGAGGCGAACCTTGCCGCCACCAGATGGCACCATGCCGGAAAGCTCTGCCTTCCTGAGAGACATTTTTTCCACCACTGTGCCTTGATAGGCTTCATCCACATCCACCTGCACGGTTTCATATGGCTCTTGCCGTTTGCCATTTTCATCTGTTTTAAACAGAACGCGGGGGCGCGAAATTGCCAGCTCAAAGCCCTCACGGCGCATGGTCTCAATCAGCACACCAAGCTGCAGCTCGCCGCGGCCAGCCACTTCAAAGGCGTCTTTGCTTTCTGTTTCCGTGATTTTAATGGCCACATTGCCTTCTGCTTCTTTCTGCAGGCGATCGCGGATCACACGGGATGTGACCAGCTTGCCTTCACGGCCAGCCAGCGGGCTGTCGTTCACGCTGAAGGTCATGGCAAGGGTTGGTGGGTCCACCGGTATAGAAGGCAGCGCTGTTGTTACCTCTGGCACAGCGATCGTGTCTGCCACGGTGGCTTCGCTGAGGCCCGCAATGGCCACAATGTCACCCGCTTCGGCGTTTTCTACCGGCACGCGCTCCAGCCCACGGAAGGCCAGCAGCTTGGAAATGCGGCCTGCTTCCACCACATTGCCATCAGTGCGCAGGGCATGAATGGCATCGCCCACTTTCGCACGGCCTGTTTCAATACGGCCAGTGAGGATACGGCCAAGGAAGTTATCCCGGTCCAGGAGGCTCACGAGCATGGAGAAAGGCTTGTCAGCATTCTTGTCGGTCACCACTTTTGGGGCGGGCACATGGGCCAGAATTTTTTCAAACAGCGGGTGCAGGTTTTCGCGCGGGCCATCAAGGCTTTCATCGCACCAGCCATCGCGCCCGGAAGCATATAGCACAGGGAAATCAAGCTGGTCTTCATCCGCATCCAGGTTCACGAACAGGTCAAAACAGGCATCGGTGGCGGCGTCTGGGTCACCATCCGGTTTGTCCACCTTGTTCACCACAACAATGGGGCGCAGGCCAAGGGCCAGGGCCTTTTGTGTCACGAACTTGGTTTGTGGCATGGGGCCTTCTGCGGCATCCACCAACAGCACAACACCATCCACCATGGAAAGGATACGCTCCACTTCCCCGCCGAAATCGGCGTGGCCGGGAGTATCCACAATATTCACACGGGTATCGCCCCACATCACGCTGGTGCATTTGGCGAGGATCGTGATGCCGCGCTCCCGCTCCAGATCGCCGCTATCCATGGCGCGTTCTTCCACGCGCTGGTTATCCCGCACGGTGCCAGACTGTTTGAAAAGATTATCCACCAGTGTGGTTTTGCCATGGTCAACGTGCGCGATAATGGCGATGTTGCGAATATTTTTGCTCATGTTTCAGACTCTAAAAAAGGCCCTCCCTGCAGGGAAAGGCCTGAAATTGCAATTTGGCGCGCTTATACGCGGGAAGCCGGGCCAAAGCAAGGGAAGATGCGGGTGACCGCCGGGGTAATCGCTTTAATGCAAAGAGGGGGGCTGCTCTCCCTGTAAACAAGTGTGTGTTAAACGATTGTTCTATATACAAAAGGTCATTCCGTGGCTTGACCACGGAATCTATTGCCCTTTTCGTTTTATGGGGGATGCAGCAGGTGGTTATGGCCTGATTTTCTTCTGATAAATCTTGGTTTCAATAGGCTCCGTGGTCAGGCCACGGAGCGACAATCATGATTTCTTCCTGTTCGAGTGATTGTGCAGGGCTGACACAATTTGATTGCGATCCCACAATTTATGGTTTAGATGATTATGGAACAAATGTGGTACGAACACTACCATGATTATCGCAATATATTAGCCGAGAGTAACAATGAATACTGGTATGATCAAGGCCAAGAATAAGAGCGTAGAAGTGTTTCAGGCAATTAAGGATATGTTTTCTTTTGCATTTAGTGGAAGGTACAGAGTCCTTACGGTATGTTCTCTTCACTTTTTGCTTATTCTTTTACTTAAATTAATTACTTCGTACGCACACGGAAGTGGGACGATTTCTTTTGCGACTATATTGCTTTCGCTTTTAGCGTTTGTGTGTTCGATATTTTTGTGGGTATTGAGTATTGACCTTTTTATGAACTTGCTTCGAGTGGCTTTGTTGGGGCCTGAGTATGCAATGCCAATGTATAGTAGCCCTGAGAGTTATTCAAAAAAACAAAGAGGGTATGTTTCCAGCTTCTTCTGGAAGTTTTTGGGTAAAAACTTCCTGATTTCAATGGTTTGCTCTGTTGTTATTGGCTTGTTCTTGTCGCTGTTATATCTAGTTGTTGGAGAAAAAGGCATTTTGCGAGCTTTTACCAATCCCAGTGATTCTTTTTTTGTTTGGCTGATTTTTATTGGGATTCTTCTATTTGGTATGGCTCTTCTATTCAAATTGCAATTGTCGTTAGCAGCAACCGCCATTGGTGCGCCCAAGCGAGATATATTTGGTCTTTTTAGCGGAACACAAAGTGAAGGTACACCTGTTTTTATTAAGCTAGTGCTGCTTTTTGCGGTTTTGATAGTTGGTGCAAGTGTAGTTGCTATTCCTCTGGTGCTTGTTTTGCAGGGTCTAGGTGGTCTGGCTCTGCTACAGACACCATTTATTGGGGCTTTATTGTCAGCCGTTTATCTTTGTCTTTCCAACATATTGGTCGCGGGGCTTTTGGCTAGTATCTATCGGCAGATAGCTCCCGAAGTAAAAGATTATATATTGGAGGCTGCTGGATAGTTTCTCGACGGTTAGTTGAAGCTTCAGATATTTGGGTTTGGCTAACGGATGTCTGGGGTGTCTTTGCGCCCTGGGTGGCAGGATTCTGTGCTTACATCTTGCCGTGGTTTCTGGTGGCTTATTTATATGTGCTGCGTTTCATGGCTCTATTCGCTTCCGACACCTGAAGCTGCAGGTGCTGGCGTGGTGGTTGTTTTTATGCTGTATGCCCTTTGGCGGGTTTCGTGTGGAGGCACAGCTGCCGTGCCCGCCGCGTATCCGCCGGGAGGGGCAGAGGCCGTTGTGTCTGTCATGCATTTCCATATTTTAATCGTTGACATTATTTCCTTTTGTGCCAATTAATAGACTGGAGAGTATAGCGCCAGAGACGGTGTGGCGTTTTCCCTGCTGAATTCCGGGCAACATTAATCCCTTATGATAAATGGGTGTGCTTTCCATGCAGGGAAAGCTGGAGGAATGCGTTATGGCTGAAGAGCCTGAAAATAAAGTGAAGGCTGCGCCTGAGGTAGCGGCGAGTGTGACAAATGAGGCAGAGCAGGGGCATGAGAATATGTTTCTCTCTGGCCCTATTGGTGTTCTGTTCCTGAAAACGGCTCTGCCAATCATTCTGGTGATGGTTGTGAACGGCCTGTTTAACCTGGTGGATGCCTATTTTCTGGGTGTCTATGTGGGGGAAAATGCCTTGACGGCTGTTACCTTCATGTTCCCCTTGCAGATGGCGATTTTTGCTACTGCTACCATGGTTTCCAGCGGGATGGCTAGCATTCTTGCCCGCCGTTTGGGGGCCGGTCGGCTTGAGGCGGCCGGCGCGGTGTTTACCAATGCGCATTTGCTGGTGGCCCTTACCTGTGCGCTTCTTTACCTGTTTTCCGCAACGGTGGGCGGGGCACTTGTTGAATCGATGGCTCATGGGGTGGATGATATAGCGGCGCTGAGCAGCATCTATATCAGCATTATGGTGATCTATGCGCCTGTTGGCTATGTGCTGGCGCTGCACACGGATGCGCTGAGAAGCGAGGGCAAGGTGCAGTTCATGACACAGGTAACGCTGATGGCGGCCCTGTTGAACATCCTGTTTGATTATCTGTTTATCGCTCATTTCGGGTGGGGCGTAGAAGGCTCTGCTTACGGCACCATCCTTGCGCAGACGATCTCGCTCGCGACTGTCTTTGTATACCGCCTGAAAGGCCGCTCAAAGCTGAAGCCTGTGTTCTCGCGGCTTGCAGAGCTGCCTGAGAAAACGGTGGAAATTCTGTCGCTCGGGGCACCGGCCAGCTTGGGCTTTATCGGAATTGCTCTGATCGCCACCTCTGTGATCTATAGCCTGCAGTTTTGGGGCGAGGGTGAGTATGAAACCAAGGTGGGAGCGTATGGCATTGTTACCCGTATTATTAGTTTTGCCTATCTGCCTCTTATGGGGCTTAGCCTTGGTTTTCAGGCCATTGTGGGCAATAACTTCGGGGCAGGGCGCATGCTGAGGGCGGACAGAAGCCTGCGTCTGGTGATAGGCTTAGCTCTCGCGTTTGCGGCTTTGGCTCAGGCGATATTCATTTTCTTTGCTGATAGCATCGGCTTCCTTTTTGTGGATAGCGAAGCCATGGCAATGGAAACTGCTCGTATTCTGCCGCTGATGACCCTTTTGTTTTTCATGTTTGGGCCGATGATGATGCTGGCTGGTTTTTTCCAGGCAATCGGGCATGCGGGCAAGGCGGCTATTCTGAGCTTGGGACGGAATTATCTGTTTGCCCTGCCGCTTATTTTCATCATGCCCTTTTTCTTTGGTGAATTGGGTATTTGGTATGCTGGGCCTGTGGCGGAGATACTCATGCTGATGGTCACCATTTATGTGCTTCGCCGGCATGCCCGCACGTCTGGAACACGCTACGGTCTGTTCTTTCACCGGCCTGAAGAGGGTTGCCAAACCAAATAGAATCAAGGCGGTTTTATGACAATCCGGGGGGTGCTTTTGCACCTGCTGGATTGTTTTTTGCGCTTTAAACGTGGGTGCTTAGCTGATTTATGCAACCACTGGGTTAAATTCTATCTTATAGCGAAAGTGATCTGGCTCCATCATTTACAGATGGCTTTAATTATGGTTTTCTTCCCAAGTATTCAGATAGTAATTCTGGTATTAACCTAGAGTAATTCTGGTAAGGAAGTTCCGTGTTGGATGTGTTGCAGGCTGCTACGGCTGGGGGAGCTAAGGCAGAGTACCAAATTAACGACGATGGTGCGGTAACGCAGATTCTTATCAATGGGGAGCTCTTCTTCGAGGATTACCCCACATGGCGTGCAATGATGGCAACGGCTTTATCAAAGCCATCCAAACATTGTGTGCTGGATATTTCCGGATTGGCAGATATGGATACCTCAGGCCTTGGCATGATTCTGGTGATGCAGGACTATGCAGGGCGTGAGAATAAAACACTGAGTGTGAAACACAGTGCAAAAAGTAAGGTCGGGCGGTTAATGGAGCTTGCCCGTTTTGACCGGCTGGTAACCTACACACCACATTAAAAAGAGGCACGCCAGGCAAGTGCGGAGGATGAGCCAGGTTCCTGATAGCAGGGCCTGGCTTTAATTTTTATGGTCATTTTGTGGTGGTCTCGCTGTACCTGCCTGCGGCAGGGCACGGGATGACGAATGGGATAGATGTTTAATCTGCTTTCCGGATGCTCAGCGCCCCGATAAACTGCTCTGCCACGGCCTGCCAGCTGTAGAGGCGGGCGAACCCTGTGCAGGCGCTTTGATCCATCGTCAGCGCTTTTTCTATGGCTTTTGAGAGATCATCATCCAGCGCAGCAATTGGTGTGTGCCAGTTTGCGAACGGGCTGTTTTCATCGTCCTTCGGGCCGGTGCCATCGCGGCCAACCACATCCAGCGGGCCCTGCACAGGGTAAGCGGCTACAGGGGTGCCGCAGGCCAATGCTTCCAGCAGCACCAGGCCGAACGTATCTGTTACGCTGGGGAAGGCAAATACGTCAGCGCCAGCATAGGCCTCTGCCAGTTCCTCCCCGAATTTAGCACCAAGGAACTTCACCTCAGGGTATTTTCCCCTCAGCCGTGCCAGCGCCGGGCCGCTGCCCACCACAACTTTGGTGCCGGGCACGCCGGTTTTCAGGAAGGCTTCGATATTCTTTTCCACGGCCACGCGGCCCACATAAAGCTGAATGGGGCGGGGTAGGCCATCATAAAGGCTGGTCTCGCGCGGGTGAAACAGCTTTGTATCCACGCCGCGGGTCCAGTTCACGATATTATCAAAGCCTTTGCTGGCCAGGAGGTCTCGCACTGTTTGGGTGGCAACCAGCACGCCTGCACTGGCCGCATGAAACTTGCGGAACAGCGGATAAAGCCAATCAGCTTTTAAAGGCGTGCGGGCCTCAATATATTCAGGGAAGGCAGTGTGATAGGCCGTTGTAAAGCTGCGATTATGCTTTATACACCAGCGCCGGGCGGCCCAGCCAAGGGGGCCTTCTGTGGCGATATGCACAGCGTCCACCTGCCAGCGGTCCATAATTTTTTTGATGCTCTTGCCGCTGCACATGCTCAGCCTGATTTCAGGGTAGGTGGGGCATGGCATGGTGCGGAACATCTTGGGTGTCAGCATAAACACTTTGTGCCC
>JBNKGK010000191.1:0-6657 GCA_050289785.1 Kordiimonas sp. | reverse complement strand
GCAATGCCATGGCGTCGGTGAAAGCCATTAATGCAGCGCGGCTGGCGCTCAGGGGAGACGGCCAGCATTTTGTGAGCTTGGATAAAGTCATCCGCACCATGCGGTTGACAGGCCGGGACATGAAAACCAAATATAAGGAAACAGCAGAAGGTGGGCTTGCCGTCACCGTGCCTATTGCTGCCACTGTGGTGGATTGTTAGATGGTTAGTATTCAGCCATTATCCTCTGACACTTTGAAAGGCCTGCTGCCATTGTGGCGGGCGTATCAGATTTTTTACAATGTGCAGGATATTGATCCAGAGCAGAACCTGAGATTTGTAGAGCAGATTATGAATAATCCCCGTGAGGGGCAAATACTGGTTGCTGTGCAGGACGGTGAGGTTGTTGGTTTTGCCACACTCTATTTCACTTATGCCAGTACGGCTGTGCGCACCATTGCTGTTTTGAACGATCTGTATGTGGACCCATCCTGTCGGAAGCGGGGTATTGCGCGTTTGTTGCTGGAACAGGCAAAAACTGTGGTTTCAGGTAAAGGGCTGACCCAAATGCGTTGGGTGACACAGAAGTCCAACAATGCGGCTCAGGCACTGTATCAGGATTATGCAGAACCAACAGAATGGCTCTCCTATTCCTTGAACGTGGTATAAAACAATGAATAAATATACAGGCCATTGTGAGTGCGGTCATGTTACTGTCTGCCTTGAAACAGAGGCTGGTGTGGCAAGACTGGTTCCACGGGCCTGTGATTGTGCCTTCTGCACAGCCTATGGGGCCGTCTGGGTGTCTGACCCCAAGAGCAGTTTGCAGGTGAGGGTTCATAATCATGCATTGAAGCAACTGAAACAAGGCTCCGAGACCGCAACTTTCTGGCAATGCCGTTCTTGCGATAATATTGTCTGTGTTACAGTTGATATCGGCGGTCAAAAAAAAGGGGCGGTTAACCTGAAGCTTCTGGATGATATAGGCTTTTTTCCCAAGTCAATCAGTGTGTCGCCAAAGCAATTTAGCAAAGAAGAAAAACTGGCCCGTTGGCAACAGAACTGGATCAGCCGGGTGGATATGCTGCCAGAAAGTTCCTGATATGAAGATAGCTTTGTTTCAACCCAGAATCGATATTTCCATGGCAAACAATGTGACGAGTGCCCTGCAAGCGATGGATGAAGCAGCTGAAGCAGGGGCAGAAATGGTCTGTTTTCCTGAATTGCAATTCTCTCCTTTCTTTCCTCAGTTTCCCGGGCGGGATGTGTCACATTATGCCATGGCCCTGAATCACCCATTGATCGAAAGTGTGAGAGCAAAATGTGCTGAGAAAAACCTGATCGCCACCCCGAATTTTTTTCTGGAGAAAGATGGCAAAACTTATGATGCATCGCTGGTGATTGATGGCCATGGTGATATTCTGGGCATTTCCACTATGGTGCATGTGGCACAATTACCTAATTTTTACGAGCAGGATTATTATACACCATCAGAAACGGGGTTTCATGTATACAGTACACCTGTTGGCAAGATTGGAATTGTCATTTGTTTTGACCGTCATTACCCGGAAAGCATCCGAACTTGTGTGATGGCCGGGGCGGATATCATTGTCATCCCGACAGCCAACACCAAAGCCGAAGCAATGGAAATGTTTGAGTGGGAATTGCGGGTTCCTGCAATGCAACATGGTGTGTTTATCGCCATGTGTAATAGAGTAGGGCTGGAAGGTGCCATGGATTTTAGTGGCGAGTCTATTATTGTGGGGCCTGATGGCGATGTTATTGTCAAAGCGGATGATGAAGAACAGATTCTCTATGCTGATCTGGATTTGACACGAGTCCGGATAAGCCGGGAACAGCGACCTTATGCAAGGTTTTTACGTCCGGAATTCTATTATTCAGGAAATACAGTATAGGATTGGCCCATACATGAGTAGCAGTCTCCCCAAAGTGAAGTTGATTTCCACTGGCGGCACCATTGCGATGAAGCGGGATGAAGCGCTGAACGCTTTTGTTCCGGCCCTGAGTGGCGATGATTTGCTGGCGGCCGTGTCTGGCCTTTCGGATGTGGCCGATGTGCAGGTGGTAAATCTTTTTAACACCCCCTCTGCCCATTTTAGCGAGCCGGAATGGCGGGCTATCCATGCAGAGGTAGAGCAGGCGCTGAATGAGGAAGAGGTGGCTGGTGTTATCATCACCCATGGCACCGATACGCTGGAAGAAACTGCTTGGTTTCTGGATCTGACAATCAAACACGAAAAACCTGTGGTATTGGTGGGAGCGCAGCGAAATTCGTCATTGCCAGGGTATGATGGCCCTGCCAACTTGCTGGCGGCCGTCAGGGTTGCGGTGGCAGGAGAGGCGCGAGAAAAAGGGACTATGGTCGTTATGAATGGTCAGATTAATGCTGCCCGGGAGGTGACCAAAACGCACACATCCTATTTGGAAAGTTTTCAGTCTGGCGAACATGGTTTTTTAGGGAGTGTGGATCTGGACAGGGTGGTTTTCTACCGTTCCCCCCTGCAGCGCCAGCATATTGAGCTGGCGCATGACAGTTTGCCGAGGGTAGAGATTATTCCCATGTTTGCCGGAGCTGATGGTTCTATGATCAGAGCAGCTGTCTCATATGGAGCAAAAGGGTTGGTGATTGCCGCGCTGGGTGTCGGTAATGTTAATATCTCCATGTTGAATGCGATCAAGCAGGCAATCACGCTTGGTATCCCTGTTGTGATTTCCACACGCGTTCACGGTGGTCGGGTTGGGCCGTTTTATGGGTTTGAGGGAGGTGGGAAAACTCTGGAAGAAGCCGGCGCCATCTTTGCAGACAACCTGTCCCCCCATAAAGTGCGTATTCTGCTGATGCTGGCCATGCAGAATAGCGAACACACTGGTTCACTATTAAAATTGGGCTTTAGAGGCCAGAGTTTGCTGTGACATGCTTATAGAACTCTTCGAAGTGTTCAGGCAGTTTATAGCACTTAATTGACAGGGTTACTTCGGGCTATCCTTCACCGGAAGACAGGGAATCCGGGTGGCGGCAATAGCGGGCTGCAAGGGAGCGCAAGCATGCCTGCCAGAATGGATCAATTATACATCACCAACTCTGGGCCTTATTACACTACCGGTTTATTCCGACGAAGGGGGATATGATCGTGCGCTCAGTGCATTAGAGGCTTTTATGGGGGCTTTGAAAATAATATCAAACTGCACTCCCTGGCCAAGGGTGCTGGTGCATGTGACGGTGCCCCCCAGTTTCTGTCGGACAATTTCATGCAGAATATGCAAGCCCAGCCCAGTGCCCCCTTGTCCTCGTTTGGTGGTGACAAAAGGATCAAAGACCTTGCTCACGAGTTCTTTGGGAATGCCTTTTCCATCGTCTTTATAAATCATAAGCAATTTGTCTTTGTCGACGATGGATATATCAATAGAGAGCGTGCCTTTTTCCCCGGGTTCATAGGCATGAAGGAGAGAATTGGTTATAAGATTGGTGAGAATCTGGCCAAAAGCACCTGACATGATTTCTACAGTCAGCAGTTTATCACAAGAGATACGTATATCAAGCTGACTCCTTTTCAGCTGTGGTTTTAAGCTTAGAATAACATCATCAATATAGGCACGAATATTGATAGTCCGGATTTCTTCAGTGTTTTGATCAACGGCAACCTGTTTGAAACTGTGCACAAGTTCTGCAGCTCTGCTCAGGTTTTTGGAGAGGATATTTTCAGCTTCCTCTGATGTGTTGATATAATGCTCCAGGTCTTCTGCTGTTATTTTCCCACTTTTATAGACAGTTTTTAACTCTGTCAGAGCGTCAGCAATGAGTGACGATGCGGTAACTCCAATGCCAAGAGGTGTATTGATTTCATGGGCCACCCCGGCAACCAACCCCCCCAAGGCTGCCATTTTCTCTGCCTGAATAAGGGATGATTGGGCTTCTTCCAGTTCTTTGGTACGTTCTTTTACGCGGATTTCCAGGTTGGCGTTCAGTTTCTGTATTTCGTTGTTAGCCTGCTGTTTCTCAAGAATTTCATTTCTGAGTTCAGCCTGCAGGTACTGTTCCTTTCTCTGATACCAATAGGTAAGGCTTGTGGCCAGAAGGGTAAGGAACAAGGCAACGAACACATTGATCATTGTTTGTTGCTGCTGGTCTGTAAAGCTCTTGTTCACCTGCATCACAAAGCGCTTGTTGGCATGTGATAGCTCTCTTTTTAGTCCTCGAAGTTGCCACACCAAAAACTGATTATAATCTGCTTCTGTTTTCAGGTTGAGCTTCCTGTCCAATTCCTCAGGGCCATACCCTTCCTTGATCAGATTGAGAATGGTGGGAACAATCCCCCTGTAATAGCGGACAATTTCATGTAGCTCATCCAGATTTTGCTGTTCTACTTTTGTCGGGTTCAAGCTGCGATACACAGTGATATAGTGATCTGCTCTCTGGATAGCATCAGGTAGGGCATTACATATTTCTGCCGTTTGGCGGATAATGCAGTTTTTGACAGCGCTCATAATGCCACCAAAACCGAACGCTTGTGTCAGCCGGATCAGCGTTGTGCCTTTTGTTGGATTTCCCGTTTCATCCTCGAGAATACGGATCAGGGTGTCTATCCCCTGCGTCCCTAGTTTTTCATCGAAAATCAAATTCTCATCTCTCTCTTTCACTGTATCATAGTGGGGAATAATTTGATTAACGAGAGCGGCTTGCAAGACAACTTTCAAGACATCGCTCAGGGCCTTTACCTCTGTAGCTGACAGGTTGGCGCTCGTGTAGCGGTAAATACCGTACACCAGAGCACCGACTACATGTGACAGACTTTCCAGTTCGATATAGCTAGGGCGCAAAATACTGTTTTTAAAACCATGGATTAGACCACCATGTCCGGTATATAAAACCAGATCAGCCAACAAGATGGCTTTTTCTGCTCTTTGTTGTTCTAGCTGTTTCCAGGTATCCTTAGTCCTGTTGGCATGCTGATGCATGACGAGGGAAATCACAACAATACACAAGCCGCTGGCTAGGATAATAACTGGCAGAACTAAGGGGCGTTTGCTGTCTGGTAAGGTAAAAGGTTTACGGCGAAAGAGAAAAATCGAGGCCAGTATGATACAGAGCGCCCATAATATCAGAGATCGGAACAGATGTTTATCTGCCGTCGTTTTTTGGGGCAAGTCTTCCAGCAGGTTACGCAACCCGACTTGATGTAGGCTATCCAGTTGGTCAATCCAGGTGTTCCAGGCAAGGTCATTGCCAGACCAGCCTTTTAGATCAATGAGTGACGTATTCATATTCTTCGAAGAACGATCAGTTAAGTTTATTAATGCCCGCCAACGTGCAATAATTTCATTTGCGGCTTGTAAGCGTTTTTGATTTTCAGCACTTTTCAGAACCACTTCGCCTTGCTGGCGGAGGGCATCGGGGGCATACTGGACAAAAGCTGCCGAGAATCTCTCCACATTGTGATTTTTTGTCAGGATATAGCCACCGTCTTGATACGTGGCGTAACCTTTTGCTTGTATTTTGGCTATAACCAGATCCAGATCAACGGTCAGTTCCTGACTAATGGAAAGAAACTTGAGAGCTTGGAGTATGGTTTCTTGCTCTTTATTCTCCGCTATGGAGAGCAGGTTTTCCCGGCTTAAATCCAGAACTTTGGAGATGGTGACAGGCTTGTTGTCTTCTATGGGCAGGCCTCTGTCCACACCGCGGCGGTATTGTTGTAATTCTTCTCTGGCTTCGGTTAATATCTTGTGAGGCAGGTTCGTTTGTTCAAATATGAGGGCAAAGCTCTTGTCGGTTTTCTTGCGTTGGGCCTCAAGCTGTGCTTGTGCTTCATCTGGGGGAAGGTTGATTTTAGAAAAGACCGATATTTCAAGTTCTTTGTGAAACTGATGCATCAGGTCGACAGATGCCTGAAGATCATGCACAAGGGAGGTTGCCGATTTAACTTCCTGCCGATGATACGTCATGATGAGAGACAAAATGAAAAGGCTTGAAATCAGCAGCACCCCTATTTTTTGCGATGATTTCCAACTCCTGAGTGACACCGTGTTTCTCCTCCAACATACACGTCATTCATGTATTGATTGGCACCATATCACCTAATAGTTGATAAAAAGTGAAGTTTGATGCAGAAAATACAGAGCCAGAACAGATTGGAAACATCTCTGCTTAGGGAAGCTTTACAGGGGTAGCGCTGTCAGGTGATGCTGGCCTTCTTCAATCGTGTTTTTCACCAGCCGTTTCACGTCGGGTGCTATGGCGTCAGAATCCTGATTGAAAAGGCCACACATCTTAAGTGCGGCCCGGGCATTGATATCCTGGCCCAGCACCTCATACACCACTCGGGCACAGATGGGCATGCGGCGGCTTTCAGCCGCTACGCCCATCTTCAATCCCGTTAAATAGGTCATACGGCTTTTATAATTGGGGAAGAGAATGGTTTGCGAAACCTCATTTTGAGTGAGTGTCTCATAATCGACGAGAAACAACCGATCACCGAGAAAAAAGGCCAGCCCTTTATAATTTGTGCAGAAGCCGCGTTCTGCTGTCAGGTCGGGGGTTTGTTCGCGTGCTTTAATGGCCTCCAGGCGCTGATGATGAGCATTTTGGCCATCCCAGTAAAGGCGCACCAATGTGCGCAGAATATGGTTAGGGTAAGACATGGAATAATAATATTCAAAA
>JBNKGK010000190.1:0-6701 GCA_050289785.1 Kordiimonas sp. | reverse complement strand
AGCCTATATCGCCAGCCTGTTTATTGATGCCCCCGGTGCTGCACAGGAAGGGGATAATACAAATGCCCTGCGTGCCGCAGGCACAGCGGCAGACACATCCTTTGAATTGCTGGCCAAGATGGTGACCCGCTGGGCGGTTGCCTCCGTGCAGAGCAGCGCCATGACACCAAGCCAGATTGACGGCAAGCAGGTGGATGATGCCACACTTGAAGCGCTGATTGATTACCTTAGCGACGCGCAGACCATTCCTATGCCATTAAGTGCGGCAGATATCGAAACGTTCATGGACAACCAGTTCAGCATGACGGTGAGTCTGCCCACAGACGCGGGCACCGCAGAAGCGGCTTATTTCCCTATGGCTCTGGATCTGAACATCAACATGCCAGCCTATGGCAGCAACCCGGATATTGATTATACTTTCGCAGGCTATAACACCGTGGCGGATGATTTCGTCACCTTCCTGCGGGAATATTTCAACCAGCTTGCAGTACAGGTGCAGGAAGAAAGCGGCAGCACCGGCCTGGACGCCGAAGTTGTGTTCACCAATGACCCCATTTCTGTCGCATCCTTCATTTTCAGCGACTATTTTGTGCTGATTATGCGCCAGATGCTGCAAGCCCTGCGTGATGGTCTGCAAGATTTTAACTATACCCTGCAATCAGGCGACACAGGCAACAATATTGTAAGCTGGGTGAATACCACAGGTGATCTGGCCAGCATCAACAAACCATTCACCCTGTATGACCTGTTCCAGGGAAATAATGGCAACAAACTCACCCCTGGCAAGGATATCCAGTTACCGTTCGTGCCATATACAATCAACAATGGAGACAGTTTCACCACCATTGCGGCTATCAGCACCTACGGCGGCTCTTTTGATGCCACCAAACTGGCTACAGACAATGCCGATGTTGCAGGCATTCTGCTGGCAGGTGCCACTGTCACCTATTCCGGTACAGCCTATATTATTTCCGGCTCAGAAACATTGAACACCCTTGCAGGCCGCATTAACGGCACTGGTGTGCCGCTTTCCGACCTGTTAGCAAACAGCAATGTGCTGACATCAACTACAGTATTGGAAGCCGGTGCTGCCCTCACTCTGTCACCGTATAAATACACCACCGTGCAGAACGACACCCTGCAAGGCATTGCCGCCGCAAACGGCATTACCGTGGATGACCTGGCAGGTGTGAACAGAGGCACAATCACCAATCCCATTGGCACAGCCAACGGTGATATCGCCGACCTGTTCAGCACTGACACTCAAAATGGCGGTAAACTTTATGTAGACCTGGTGCATCTGCCCCAGTTCCCCGTCAGTGAGTTGCTGTCAGAAGCGCAGAGTGTGAATGCTATCAATCATCTTTCCGGCATGGCGTCCCGCTATTATTTCCACGGCCTGCGCCTGCCGACCGATAAAATCACTCCGAACAAAGAAGGCATGTGGGTAACAAAAAAAGGCACAGACCTTAGTCTGCCGCCTTATGCCGGGCTGTTTGCCCTAACAGGCCAGCAACTGCCGATAACCAGCCTGCCGACAGACCCGCTTTCTATCACCCTCAGCAAAGGCGGCACCATAAGCTGGCTGAGCTTTGCAGATGACGCAACAGAACTGACTTTCACTGTCACACCACCTTCCTCTGGCGAGGAAGACGGTGATACGGATTACCAGCGCATAGCCGCCCTGAACACCTATGCACAAGCCACAACCCTGCCCGCTGGCCCCAACACCATTGACGCCCGCGCCACGGTGGAGGATGAACCAGCACGCTATCCGCTTTCATCCGGCATTACATGGCAGAGTGCAGCCCCGGTTGGTTTCCCTGTGGGCGGCACCGGCACACAACCGCGCCTGTGGCCCCTGCCTGCGTCTATGGTGGCACTTACGGCACAGGGCGGACTTGACCAAAGCACTCTCCTATCCGGTACAAGCCCCAACTTTACCCTGCAAACTGTGCAGATGGATGAAGCCACCGGTCAGGCGGTTGACCAGGATGTCACCACCTATGGCTGGGCATCGTCCATTGAATTCACCATCAAGAAACTGCCTGAAGGCAGCAATAACAGCACAGCTTATCAAACCACCTATGAAATCTCAGGTGCCAGCGCCAATGATGCGGTGATTTTGGAACGCATGGTGCAATATGTCACGGATGATGCGGCTTATGCTTCTCTTGCCGTTGGGTACCAGAATGCCAGCAGCAGTGCAGGCGTTACCCTGCTGGCGGAAGTGGGGTCCAAAGTCTCGTTCGGGATATCACAAGTGAACCTGTCCACCGTTACACAGCCTCCGACCGGTTTCCTGACGGCAGAATTTCTGGCTGAGGAAGAGGCTACACCCACAAATGTGCTGAACCCGGCTACCGAGTTTGTGCGCCTTCTGTGGGAAGCCAGCATTACACGCTCTGGCGGTTTCTATCTTTATTATTTTGACGCGGAAAGTGGCAGCGGCCTGCCCGATGCCGCCTTTAACGACAAGGGGGAAGCAACCGTAACGCTGGTGGCCATGTATAATGCCCAGCCGCGCCTGCAACCCTTTATGAACGCCGTGGCAACAGGCAGCCCCATTGACACCAGCAATGCCACCCTGATTGCTAAAGCTGTCACGAACGAAGTGACATACACAGTGGCGGAGGGCGACACGTTCGCTTCCATCACCCAACTGTATTACAGCAACATTGTATCTGTTATCAACACAACCATGGTGGAAAAAGCCACGGATATTGACCTAGCGACAGGTGCCACTCTGCAACTTAACAACGGTGTTTACCGTGTGCCGCTGGACGGCAGTGCCCCAGGCGGCCAGCTTTCAGACATCGCCAGCCATTTCGCCATGGATGCAGATGCCATTAAGGCCGCTAATCCCCGTGTTCCGGCAGACGACTGGACAAACGGTCTGCCAAATGGTGCCGCCATCCGCCTTCCTGCTGTCAGCCGTACCATCGGCACAGACCCAGGCGGCAACAGCCTGACCTCCATTGCCACCTACTATGGCACCAGCCCTATTGTACTTGCGGGCCATAATGCAGTGGCGACACCGCTTCTTAAAACCGGACAAACCCTGACCTTGATGACAGGCCCGCTGACACAGCAAGGCTCCACACAGGTGGGTGGGGTACAGCCGATCACCGCCGTCAGAAGCGGCCTGCCTGACATACCGGACCTGCCAACAGACTCAGACTTTGCGCAGGACTTCCTGCTCAACAATTTCACCCTGCTGGCCAACCAGATTGACGCCAATTTTGACTTTAACGCCAGCAACCTTGGCCTGCCGCTAGGTCAAAAAGGCGACACGACATCTGATGACGGCACCAAAATGCAGTTTGCACGGGAGTTTGATAGCACAGATGACCTGGAATATGGCACATCGCTGCCGTATGTGCAGTTTGCCATTGATCCGGCAGAGCCTGACAACCCCTACACAGCCAATGGCCGCTTGTTGCAAATCCTGTATAACTGGAATGACCTGTATGGAAACATGATTGTTTCCAATCTGGATGACCCGTCCGCCACGATCGGCGCCGATAACAACACGCCAAGCCTGACGGGCTATACAGACAAGTTAATGACACCGGCCCAATGGCCTTCCACGTCCACAAGTTGGTCTGTTGCGAACACAAACCCGCCTGGTGACCAGTTCCTGCTGCAAATCACCAGTGAGTTTGACCCAACAGCCTTTGACCCCAGCCCCGGCGACACAAACAATGCCTGGCAAACAAGGGCACAATCATCCCTTGCGACACTCAATGTTATTTTGAACCAGATCAATGACCCGAATGGCATTGCCCTTGCCATTCAAACAAGCCTGCTACCAAACGAAGTGCAGATAGACCCCAGCCAGATCGGCACAGGAAGCGACTTTGGCAAATCAGGCACCCTGACAGGCTGGATGGTACCTATTCAGACCTTCCTCACTGCCCGTGCCAAAGGGGACAGCAGTGCACCAGCGCCCACCGACCTCAGCTTCACCTTGCAGGTACAAGCCGCCAAAACGGATGTCACTGCAGATGAAGTGTTCCTGCTAACCCTGAATTTGGTGATAAAACGCACAGGCGGTATCGCAGAAGGTGATTTCGCTGCCGTAACAAGCGTGATGGAAGTGACAAGCAGCATTGCAGCCAAATCCAATGCAGGCACCAGCACTTCCTCCGCTGGCGCCAACCAAAATATCTTCCTGGATTTTGCCAAAGATATTGAAGGCACCCTGTCTGCTCCCGGCCAATACACGATGAGTGTGGCCACCGGTACAGACAGATACGAACCTGCTGTTGGCTCCACACAGTCAACTGTGTGGGGTGTGCGTCTGGGGACTACAGGAGCCAAGCAAGGCATTTCCTTCACAGTGAATGATGCTGGCGCCCCGGAACTGTTTGCGCCCGAGCCGGTAGCAAACACTCTGCTCACCAAAGATGCGCAAGTGTTCCCCTACACCCAGTTGTCAGACTATGACCCGACAACCAACAGCTTTACCACCACGGCAGTGACAAACACCTATTCCGCTGTGGAAGCAGACCAATGGGTACAGCAGTTCTTTGGCTTCTTTGACACCCTGTTCTCTCCAGAATTTACGTCATCCATTCTGGTGGTAGACGCCAAGGCCACAAACAAACCTTCAGGTGTGACCAGTTTCCTCACAGCCCTGGGCGAACAAAAGGAAATATTAGCCGGGGTTGCCAGTGAGCTGTTGGGCCCCGTTTACCAGGGTCAAAGCAGCACAATGCTGGCGTCCGCCAAGGAAACATTCCGACAGGGCCTGCTTGTGCAGCTTTCAAACCTGTATACAACACGGGCAGCCGTGTCCTTTAGCGCTGATGTGGTGGCAGACATTCCACAAGCAGCCGGAGAGGAAGCCCCACAATTGTACGGCAACCTGAGCTGGGCGACAGGCAGCCAGGGCATTGAAAGCCTGGTGACCCTGACCTCTCCGAAAATGCCGCTGATAACAGGAAGCGCACAGCCCATTACCTTCCTTCTGGAATCGCCGGAAAAATTGAAGGTAAACGGCGAAGTGGTGCAGGAAATCACGCTTGACCTGGCCTATAACGGTGCTTCTATTGAACATCAGATTGCGCCTGTGCCCGGTATTGACGGTTATGTGGCCTCAAGCTGGCTTTCCCCTGTTCAAACCAGTGATCCAAACCCACTGGAAGCAGCATTGGGCACCTTCAATGTGCCGCTTCTGCTACGGAACTTCCCATCTACACCACGTATGAACATGCAAACAGGCACAGCCACCAACCCAGGTGCCAACAAATTGAATGACCTCACCCAATGGACCTATGGCTATACCTACAGCCTTGATTTCCACTTCGAACAAGACCGGGTGTACACCGAAGTTCAATATAATCTGATGGATAATTCGGACCTGATACTGGCCAGTTTTGTTGATGCCTTCCAGGGGCTGGCACAGTTCATTACCTACCAAAACACAATCACCCAGATTATCAGTGATAATGTGCCTGCCATTGACGCCAGCACCACTGACCAGACGAAGATAGACAATGCCTCTCTGGCTTTAGGTGCCTTCCTGAAAATGGTGACAGACATTGCCTCACAGGCCAGTGCCGCTGGCAGCTTGCGCCTGGTAGAAGAAAACACAGGCATGGGGGCAAGTGATACCTACAGCTATTACATCACGGAAAACACGCAAACCTTTGATGTGGATACCACCTCTACCACAGCCTGGGTCGTCACGCTTACCTCTACAGATGGCCCACCAACCGGCCTGACAGGCGACCCTGAAGTGCTGATTGAAGGGTATACAGCTCATTTGATTAATAGCCTGACCGACCCGACAAAGGGTATTTATACCTATTATTACACCGAGGGGACAAACATTCTGCAGGGCGCCACAGCACAGAGTATCGCCGCACGCACCGTTAACCTGCCCGGCATGCAAATATTGGCGCGGCAGGATGCGCTTTCCACCGTGCACCTGACACGCAACGAAAACATAGGCGGGGCCATTAACGCACCCTTTGTGTTCACCACGCCGGAAGTCTCCTTTGGTAACCCGCTGCACCCCACAATCACATCGGCACAATCGGTGGATATTGCCACTTTGGGCTCATCGGGCGGCACGCCACAGAAACGGTCTCTGGATGCACAGTTAACCGCCCTGTTCACGGCCCTGTTTGAAAACAGCTTCGAGGGAGACAGCACTATCCAGTTGAACATCAGTTATGATTATGCATTCAATAGCACGCTGACAGAAATGTCTGTGCCACTGCCGGTGGCAGTCATGCCGCCTTTGTCGGTCAATGTGGGCGGGGAAGGCCAGTCAAGCACTACAGTAGCAGACATGGTAACCACTGTTAGCGATGCCATAACCAAATGGGCGGACACCTTCTCTCCCTCCAGCCAGAATGCTCAACTGGTGTTCCAGTTGACAATTATGTCAAACCTGACAGTGAACCCGATGCCACTGTTGGACCTGACCACTCTGACATTGCAGGTGGCAGACATAGACCCAGCGCTTTAAAGTTTATTATAAAAGCCTCAGTTCAAAACAGAAGTGCTTGTTTCTTATAGTATTTCTGTTTTGGAGTGAAACCCCTCTCCAGCCTGCAGGAACTGGCGCGGGCGGTCGAGCTCTGGCTGCGAAACTGGGCATTACCTGGCAACAGGTTCAGGAGTATGAGAAAGGCACTAACCGCATTGGGGCCAGCCGTCTGTTCCGTATCGCCAGAGTGCTGGATGTG
>JBNKGK010000189.1:0-6760 GCA_050289785.1 Kordiimonas sp. | reverse complement strand
TAATATTGGCGCTCCCAACTAGGGCTAAAAAGGAGTCTTTTGCCATACCGCGCTCTGTCTGCTCAAGATACCCGCTTTCGCGGGTATGACGGGATAAATTTATCATCCGGCGAACCAGCCTTTACGGCCAGAAAGATTTGTTCGCAATCGCCTTGAAGGCCTGAGAGAATTGGCTACGTACTTGCGCCAGGGCGGCCATGGAAACACCTGTGGCCAGAATGCGGGTCATTTTCCCACCATAAAGGCTTTGCACCATAAGAGGGTCAACCGGCCGAATGGCCATACCGGCACGAAGCAGCAAGCGCGCCCAGGCTTTATACTGATCATCAACCGTCTCCCACAGCAAAGGCCGCAGGTCCGGCCGGTGTGCGGCTTCCAGCCCCACAGCACCACTGGCCATGTTAATAGCCCGGAACTCTGTCACCTCACGCTGGAAAATAGCGCTTGTGAGGTCTATCACCTGCTCTGTATCCAGCGCCTGATAGTTCACGCCAGCCATGCCCTCACGGTAGCGACTACGCGCCACATGAAAGAGCTTGATCTGTGCCGCACTTAGCAGGTCATCAATCGTTTTATAATAATAGGTGGGGGCTGCCGCTGTAATACCTGCCTTTTCCGCCACCCGCCGGTGGGTAACGGCGGCCACATCTTCCGCCTTCAGAATTTCAATGGCCGCATCCAGAATGCGCTCACGTGTTTGCTGTGCTTTTATACTCTTAAGCGTATCATCTTCTGCCTGCTCCTCTCCGCGCACAAACAGCCCTCCCCAGGCTTCTAATGGCGTTTTTTCTGCACAAAGGCCATCATGCATCTGCTCAGGGGTGATACCTAGCGGCACCATAAGAGAGAGAAGACCGATAGACGTATCTGTTGCTGCCCTCGCCGTGATCTCAGGTTCTGGCACATGATAGGCTGCGGCGATTTCGTGCCACAACCGATCCAGATTGTCATACCATGATTTCGCCAGATCAGCGATCTGCTGGTCCTTCGCCGCGACAGACATAATCTCCTGCCAGGCGATGGTTTTTTCCCGCTGACGGCCAAGCGCATTGGAAACCACCAGATAGGCGAAATCCTGAAAGGACTGAACGGTAGCACGCCCTTCGCGCAGAGATGTAATAACCTGCTCAAACTGGTCAAGATAGGTTTGTAGAAGCCGCTCGGAAGCACTGGCAATAATATCCAGCTTGCTTTCAAAATGGTAGGTGGTAGACGCCAGAGAAACACCCGCCCGCTGCGCAATCATGCGGTGCGTAATACGGGTGAGCCCCTTCTCGGCAATACAGCTAATCGCCGCATCAGTTATTTTGTGCGATATCGCACGTGAACCGGCACGACGATCTTTACCTGCTGTTTTTGCCACTGTGTTTTCCACTTTCATCCTTTCAGGACAGACATTGCCAACCTTTCAAAACCATGCCGGCTTGTCTGTCAAGAAAAGGAATGAGCTAGCGAACCACTATTCGCCAACAAAACACTCAGCTGTCGCATTCAGGCACGTATCATCCAGGGCCGCAACCAGCTTAAGCTGAGGATAGATTTTAGGCAGTTCATACCGGAAGAAGAAACGACAGGCCGCTTTCTTGCCATCATAGAAAGCCTGTTTGCCATTGGCTTCCTCGCCTTTAAGCGCCGCCAATGCCTGCCACAGCCACTGCCACGCCACAACAACATGACCAAAGGCATCCAGATAAAGCGTAGCATTTGCCAGCGCCAGATTGAGGTTATCACAGGCCAGCACTGTTTTTGTGGTAGCGAGCAGCTCCTCAAGCCCGGCCTTCAGCGCAGCTGCTTCATCAGCCAAACTTGCCACAGCTGCAGCTTCATCAATGGTTTTTGTGATCTCGGCCACCAGCGCATGAAGGGCTGCGCCACCCTTCATGCGCACCTTGCGGCCGAGAATATCGATACCATGAATGGCGTGTGTGCCTTCATGAATATGGTTCAGGCGGTTATCCCTGTAAAAACGCTCCACCGGATATTCACGGGTATAACCATAACCACCCAATACCTGAATAGCCAGCTTGTTGGCCTCAAGGCAGAACTCAGACGGCCAGGATTTGGCCATGGGTGTCAGCATATCAAGAAGCAGGTCAAGGCGCGCAATCTCTGCCTGATCTTCTGACACCTTCTGCAGATCAAGCAGATAAGCACAATAAGTAACAAGGCTGAGGCCACCTTCCACATAGGCTTTTTGTGCCATCAGAATACGGCGCACATCCGGGTGCTCGATAATGGCAACTTGTGGGGAGGTTGGGTCTTTACCATCTGGCAAACGGCCCTGCGGGCGGTTACGCGCATAATCTAGTGAATAGAGATAACCGGCAAGAGCCGACATCACAGCGCCATTACCCACACCGACCCGGGCTTCGTTCATCATATGGAACATATATTTCAGGCCCTGGTGCTCTTCACCCACCAGATAGCCGCGGCATTCGCCTTTTTCACCAAAGTTCAACAACGTATTTGTTGTGCCGCGGTGGCCCATCTTGTGGTTCAGGCCTGCAAGAGCAATATTGTTATGCTCACCAAGAGAGCCGTCTTCATTGACGCGGTATTTTGGCACGATGAAAAGGGAAATACCTTTCACACCAGCCGGGCCACCTGGAATTTTGGCCAGCACCATATGCACGATGTTTTCAGAAAGTTCCTGCTCACCACCGGAAATCCACATCTTGGTGCCGGTGATTTTATAATAGCCATCGTCTGTTGGCTCTGCTTTGGTGCGGATATCAGAGAGGGAGGAGCCCGCCTGCGGCTCGGACAAACACATAGTGCCATACCAGCGGCCTTCCACCATTGGCGGCAAGTATGTTGTTTTTTGTTCTTCTGTACCAAAAGCCTTCAGCATATTGGCGTTCGCGACCGTAAGGAAGGAATAGCTGGAAACACCCACATTCGCCGCAGAGAACATGCCACCCACCATGGTGTTCACCACCCACGGCATCTGCATACCACCATCTTCTTCATCAAAACTTGCAGAAAACAGGCCTGCCTCCGTGAAGGCATCCAGCGCTTCCCGCACTTCCGGGATCATGCTTACCGTGCCATTTTCAAACTTAGGCTCATTTGCATCAAGCTTGGCAGCACAAGGCAAATACTTCTCTTCCGCCACCGTTTGCGCTGTATCAAGAACAGCGGTAATAGCTTCTCTGTCATAAGCCTCATAACGAGGAGCCGCCAGCAGCGCGTTGGTATCCAACACTTCATAGAGCAGGAAATCAACGTCCCTGCGGTTCACAATCATTGACATGGGGAGCCTCCCTAAGTTTTAAAATTAGCGCTTATATAACGCATTCAAGGGGGGAAGCGCAAACATTTTTAAACATATGTACTAATTGCAGAAAACATCAAAGGAATGAGCCAAACATAAATAAAGAGGCATCGAATGATGCCCCTTGTTCATTTATCAAGGTTTCCGTAGCGCAAAATGAACGTCTAATCTCCGCCCTGTTTTATGACACGCCTATTGCAGGCGCCAGGTAAACGGGATCACAAAAGTCAGGTTTTCATCTGGCAGGCTTGATGGCGGCGCTGGCAATGGGTCCAGTTTCTTGATGATTTTGGGAATCACCTCATCAAGCACATTTTCACCCGTCGGTTCTGACACTTCATAGTTCAGGATAGCGCCACCGCGATCAATGGTGACACGCACCTTGGCAGCCCCTTCTATTTCCCGCTGAACGGCTGATCTGGGGTATATATATTCCTTACCTATCTTTTTCACGACAGCCTTTTGCCAGCTGCCCACATCACCTGCATAGGCTGGAATAGCGGCTAAAACAGAAACAGACAAAAACGCGATTAAAAATTTAACAGACATTCTTTTCACAGCATAACCTAACACGACTAATAACATACCAGGCCTCCCCACTACTACTTCCCATGGGCATTAGAATAAGCCCCTTAAAGTAAACATATTGATAATGAATATGAAAAAATTGCCCTATTGAATAAGGCCCAGGTCACACCTCTGTATAAAAAGCAACAAACAGGCATGTTTCCTCTTGCCTTCAAAAAAAGGGGCACTATAGTGCAGCCAAATTTGCGTTCCCTATTTCTTTAAGGAAGGCAATATATCTTATCTTTCCTGAATGGAGTCGTGGCCGAGCGGTTTAAGGCGCACGCCTGGAAAGCGTGTTGGGGTCCTGCCCCTCGAGGGTTCGAATCCCTCCGACTCCGCCACTTTCATACCTGCATCTATTTTCTATAAAATTCATGTAAATCAATGGCATGATGTGCTATTATTGCCTCTCTATTGGTGATTTTTTATGGTGACGTTTAGAGTTTTGCCATACAAATTGCCATACAAGTGGTAATTCTCATGGGATCTAAAAGACGAGACAGATATATCAAATGGCGCGGTGGTATCGCCTATTATTACCGGCGCACCCCTTCTGATATCCTGTCGGTTGACCCTAGACGTTTTGTTGAACACAGCCTCAAAACATCAGATCGCAGTGTCGCAGAGGCACGCCGGGATGCAGCCGATGCTGCAACGGAAGAGCTATGGCAGCATTACAGAACCATAGGCAAGTCAGCCTCTGACTTAAAACGCTATCAGGCCGCAGTCCTTGTAGCGCAACAATTGGGTTTCCCTTATAGACCGACTGATGAACTCTTAAAAGCATCTGACAGAGGCTTGCTGCAGCGACTGGATGCAATCAATAGCGCGCCAGCAAAGGAGCCGGTTGCCGAAGCCTTGCTGGGTACAGTAGAGAAGCCCGAGTTGACACTGTCTGAAGCACTGGAAGTATTTTGGGAGCTTGCTGCGGATCGCATTGTTGGTAAAAGCGATGAGCAGATCAGAATATGGCATAACCCCCGCAAGCGTGCGGTCAAAAATTTTATCACAGTTGTTGAAGATAAAGCCCTTGGTGAACTGACACGCAGTGATGTGCTGGTTTTTCGCAGTTGGTGGTTGGAACGCATTCAGGCTGGTAGCGCCTGTGCGGGGACAGCCAATAAGGACTTTACCCATTTAAGCGATATCTTCCAGACAGTGGTAGATGCCCATCAACTGGACCTCACCAATCCGTTTAGAGGACTGCGCCTTAAGAACAATATCCAGAGCAAGCGTACCTCTCTGACGGGAGAGGAGGTTGTAGAGCATCTTTTGGGCAAAGGATGTCTTGATGGCCTCAATGATCAGGCACGGGCCATTGTACAAATATGCGCAGAGACCGGGGCAAGGCCTATTGAGGTGATTAACCGTACACAAGAGGATATTGTGCTTGATGAGGGTATCCCTCACATGAAGATCAGACCTAATGTTTATGGCGCTCTCAAAACACCAACCAGTGAACGGGATATACCCTTGCTGGGTGTAGCGCTTGACGCTTTTAAACAGCACCCATCGGGCTTTCCCAGATATGCAGGCAAGGCAAGCAATGCTGTGAATGCCATTAACAAATATTTTCGTGAGAACGGGACGCTGCCCAGAGGGGCAAGTCTTTATAGTCTGCGTCATGGCTTTCAGGACCGCCTGATTGCTGTGCGGGTTCCTGAGCGGGTACAGGCTGATTTGATGGGGCATGCGCTTTCCCGTCCCCGTTATGGTGCGGGGCCTGACCTGACAGAAAAACAGCATTGGCTGCAGAAGACCGCGTTGCTGACCTCTTGAGGTCGCTACCCTTCATAGTATTGGGCTGATCCTTCAGCAGGATATCTTTCACTAGCATCATGCCTTCTTCTTTTTGTGCCCGTTTTTGAAGCCGATGTTCACAGCGTCGGTTCATCTCGGTAAAGACTGGCAGGTAGGTCTCGCCGTATCGGTCCACCAATCTGGCAGCGATCAATCGGCCTCGTTCCAGGTCCTCTAATGTGACCTGCGGCTTCATGGTTGGTTCCATCATGCACAGCCATCCAGGCCATTTTCTCTGATGAAGTCTTCGGCCTCCTTGAGGATATGTTCTGTTGTTTCCCTGTCAACACCGTCAACCAGGAACCGGACCAGATAGAGCGTCTTGATCAAGAGGCTGATGGTGAACTGAAGTTGTTCGCTGACATGGGTGAATCTGTCGCGTTTGTGGCCGACATATTCGAGTAAGATGTCACGCATCAGGGCAGACATGGATATGTTCTGCTGGGCAGCCAAATCCTCAAGTTGATGGAAAAGCTCCAAAGAAATACGGAGGGATGAAGTATGTAACATGTGCTAGCGCTTTCTTGCCGCACAGTTCTATTCGAGCACTGACTATTAAGCCACAGGAATAGAGGCTAATCAACGCATACAATCGCATACGCGAATGTTTACGGGTAAACATTGTTCACGTTTGATTTTAAACGATTTTTCGGATGGCCGTTTACGGTGTGTGCGTAGGGTATACGGACCGTACACTTTGCAGGACGGATAAGCCTTTATGTTATATGAAGAAATCAATACCGCAGTTGGTGCATCAGGTGTGTTACTCTTTTTACGCTGGCACGAGAGTGTCTGCGCGACCTTCTCATTATAGTGGTGTTTGACGCTTTAGGGTCATCGTCAGGTTTGATTTGTGAGTAGTTCGTGGGGGACAATTAAACACATGATGGAGACAAGAGGTGAGCAGCAAGACAGCGAGTTTGGAAAAACTGGAAAAACAACAAGAAGTCTTAACGGCAAAAATCAGGGCTCATAAAGAGCAAACAGCCATCCGGTATGGCACCCCTTTTGTTGAGCAAACCGGCGGATAAGATTGATCCGAAAATGATGATGCGACTAGTGGCGGCTGTTGCCGCTATTGATGTTGAGCGGGGGGAGTGTCATGAAGATTGTGTA
>JBNKGK010000188.1:0-6786 GCA_050289785.1 Kordiimonas sp. | reverse complement strand
TGAACACATTTAGAAAACTCGGCAAGATAGCCATAGCAGCCAGCCTGCTTGCCAGCACACCCTTAAGTGCCGCTGTCTTGAGAGAAACCCCTACAGTGCAAGACACTGTGGTCCGCCTTGGTGATATTTTTGACGATATTGCGAACATGGAGCAAGCTGGTGCCGTGATTATGGAAGCCCCTGCCCCTGGGCAAAGCAAACGTGTTTCAGTGTATGAACTTGCCCGTCTGTCAGAACAGTTTGGCCTTGAGTGGCAAGCGCCAGTTTATATTAAGCGCATAGATGTAACACGAGAGGGCACCTCTTTTCAGCTCATGGACCTTTCAGACCGCATCATGGAAGAAGCTGTTGCTCAAGGCGCGTCCTCTGATGTTGATATTCAACTCTATGGTCGAAAGCGTGGTCTGTTTTTGCCTGTTGATCAAAGCGTAGCAGACATCGATTTTGAACATTTTACCCTGAATAACAGAAAAGACAGGTTCACAGCGACTGCTCTCATCCCTACAGGCGGCTCTCAGACTAAGCGTTTGAATATCTCTGGCACGTTAGAAGAAGTTCGCCTCATTCCTATGCTAAACAGGGTTGTTTCACCCGGAGAGATCATCAGCCAAGCCGATATTTCATGGGAAAAGTTCCCTGTGCGCCGCCTAACATCGCGCTCTGTGCTCAACTCCGCTGATCTTATTGGGCAAACAGTGAAACGCCCCATGCAGCCGAATAAAATTATCTATGAGAATGAGATCACCATGCCTGTTGTGGTGGAGAAAGATAGCCCTGTTACCCTCACTTTAAGAACAGGGGCCATGTTTTTATCCATCACCGGCCGTGCCTTAGAAGACGGCGGTAAGGGAGATGTCATTCGCGTAATGAACTCCAAATCAAAGCAGACTGTGGATGCCAGGGTGATCCGCCCCGGTTACGCAGAAGTTTTGAACACTCACTATGCGTTAACAGCCAGTAGGTAAATATCTAGGCCATTGCAGAAGTGCATTCGATAGGCAGGAGAAAAAAGATGTTTCGGTCAGTCATTCAAAAAACAGGTTTGTGCATAGCCCTTGCATCCCTGGCAGCCTGCGGGAACCTCTCTCGTATGGCAGATATTGGCCAATCACCGGATATGACACCTATCAAGGACATCAAAGCACCAGTTGCCCAACGCTCTATCAGCTTGCCGATGCCAAAGAATGAAATTGATAAATATCAGCCGAATTCGTTGTGGCGAACTGGGGCACGAGCCTTCTTCAAAGATCAACGCGCATCCAATATCGGCGATATTCTAACCGTTAACATCGCTATTGATGATAAAGCTACTATCGGAAATAGCACCGCGCGTAGCCGTAGCACAGCCGAGGATGCAGGGCTTACGAATTTCCTAGGGCTAGAACAAGCCATCCCGCGGGCTCTATATGGTAATGCGGCAGCGAATGCTACGTCCGTTACGACAGGTAAAACTGCGGCTGCAAATGCTTTTTCTCCGGGCACTCTGGTCGGCACAGATTCTTCAAGCGCCTACACAGGCACCGGCTCTGTGGACCGCAGCGAAGCCATTAATCTTACTGTGGCCGCTATTGTGACGGAAGTTTTGCCTAACGGTAATCTGGTTATTCAGGGCCGCCAGGAAGTACGTGTTAATTTCGAGAAGCGGGAACTGCTTCTTGCCGGCATTGTTCGCCCGGAAGATATTTCCAGCGGCAATACCATATCTCACACCCAAATTGCCGAAGCCCGTATTTCCTACGGAGGCAAGGGTCAAATCACCGATGTCCAACAGCCACGTTATGGGACCCAGCTGTATGACATCATATTCCCATTCTAGTCTTTAAAGGAAGATAGGAGGAGCCATCGAAATTTAGGAAACTTTTACCGAAATAAAGCCAACTCAATATGGCCGGTCATCCGGGATGGAGACCGGCCTCTTTTTTGAGAAGCCCCCTACCCTGTAGCGACAGGATTAAAATTATTCAGCCTGAACCAGCCTGCAATTGAATGGCGGTCTTTTGTTGTGGGCAGCACCTCATGTGGGAAATCCTCACTCAGGAACACAATGACAGAACCAAATATCGGCGGCACACTTAGAATATTTTCACTGCCTGTTTCATCATAAAGCACCAGCTCCCCCGCATCACCCTGCTGCCAATCCTTATTCAGATACACCACAACAGACAAAATGCGGTTGGCTTCCCCCTTGAAGGCATCTTTGTGCTTTTTATAAAAACCGCACGCCGGAAAATGGGCAAAATGGCTTTCAAACGAAAACAACCCCAGCATTAATTGCCTGTTCAAATAGGTCTGCAATCCCTCAGCCCAGACAAGCCAGGCCTTTCCTGCGGCAGAATTGCCTGCGATCCAGCATATTTCATCAGATCGCACCCCATGATTAACAACATGATCCTGATGGCGGCCAATACCTGCCACATTGAACCTGCTATCCTGCATATGCTGCCAAAGCATTTCCATAAGGATGGGAGGCATGGCTTCACTATGGTAGCTATAGCCTTTTTCCAACAGATTGTTCCTAATAAAGCCAAAGAGACGAGCATGATTTGCCTCCTCGCCTGCGAGGGAGGTATCAACAGAGATGGACATCATGATTGTGGAAATCCTATAAGGGACAGGCCCTGCCTATAATGATCCATCACGACGCGAACACAAACAGTGCCTTGATTTCACGTAACAGACTTACACCAAAACATCGGCATATTCATACTTTATTCGCATCAATCATCTTTCCATAGAGGGTAGATCTTTGATTTATCCAAATAATCGGTCACCACCGTCTATGGTATGATGAGGTCAGCTTGAACTGTCAGGCAAAGGTTTGAAACATGAGCCAGGGAAAAATGACTTTCCTGAAGAAAAAAGTGCCCCGCACGGTGATGAGGCCCACATGGCGCATGTGAAGCGCCAACAGCTGGTAGTGGTTTCATACCCAATTGTTTGAGCAATATTACAAAAGGGGCCTCAGGGCCCCTTATTTCATGCGCTCAGTAGAAACAATTATAAATTAATCGTCCCTATGCACTTTCTCGGAACGCTCATGAGCTTCCTGTGCCTCAATGGTCATTGTGGCAATCGGGCGGGCATCAAGGCGCTTCAGGCTGATTGGCTCACCGGATACTTCGCAATACCCATATTCACCCTCAGTGATACGGCGCAGTGCAGAATCAATTTTTGAGATAAGCTTGCGCTGTCTATCACGGGTGCGCAGCTCCACTGACCAGTCAGTCTCGGAAGATGCCCTGTCAGCAATATCAGGTTCACGCAGGTTATCCTGCTGTAAATGCTGCAATGTTTCCGCGGATTCCTTCAGTATGTCAGCTTTCCAAGCCTCCAGTTTCCTCCGGAAATACTCAACCTGCAACGGGTTCATAAACTCTTCATCGGGTGATGGCTGATAACCGGCAGGTAATTCAACAACCTTATCCGACTTTTTCGCTGTTGTGATGGACATCGTTCCTCCCAAACAAATAGCAAGAAACCTTCAACCTCAAAACTCCAACACGAAGGCCTGCCGTTATATAATGTTTTAAAGGGCCCAGCACAAGCTGTAATAGGTCCTTTTCCACTCGGAAAAAACATATCCCCCTACTATTTTTGGTAAGATATTGAAATTAAACGCCAAGTTTAGCGAGTTCTACTTCAGCTCGAAGTTCAATTTCAGCCATTACAGCGTCCAAACGCCTGTCACCAGTGCCTCCGCGCTGATTTCTGGCCATGTCAGCAAGCACACGGAGGTTTTGAGCCGGGATAACCCCCAACAGAATACCCCGCCTCACCTCTTCCAGCATATCCAGCATCTCATTGGCACGTTTCAACCCCTTGGAGCGCCCCACAGTCGCATCAGGCACTTCCTGCAAAGCAAGCAAGGCATCAACAGAGGCTATAGGGGAAGCACCACCAACATTTTGCGCGGAAGACGCGGGGGCAGAACCAGACAAGGCACCTGAGAAAGAGGCTCCGTCCGTCCCCTTCTTAGGAGAAGCTTTCTTCACAGTTTTGGATTGAACTTGTCCCGGCCCGGTAATCTTCATAACACAAACATATTCCCTGATTGGCAAATGAGCAAGCCCCTAGCCACTCACCCTCTACCATAAATCTCTCATTTTTGAGTGATACAGCCTCAGCTCTCATCATACCAGAGAATTTACAAAAGCCCTATGAAACAAGTTGGCACGATCTTGGCATAAACACACTACAAAGCCGTTCATTCGGCAAAAAAATCCATATCCTTGAGTGAAGGAAAAAGAAGATGCTTTGCTTTCGCCATATCCCAAAGGCCCTTATTGCCGTCATGGTGTTATTTGCTGCCACTACGGAAACTGGCGCGACTTCCCGTATCAAGGATATCGTTAGCATTGAAGGCATTAGGGACAACCAACTCATTGGGTATGGTCTCGTTGTTGGCCTGAACGGCACTGGCGATACGCTTAGAAACACCCCTTATACGGAACAAAGCCTGGTTGCCATGCTGGAACGGCTCGGTGTGAACACCAAAGGGCAAGACCTGCGCCCGGAAAATGTTGCCGCTGTTATGGTCACAGCGAACCTTCCAGCCTTTTCCCGGCAAGGCACACGCATTGACGTTTCCGTTTCCTCCATGGGGGATGCAGGCGACCTGAAAGGCGGCACACTGATCGCCACCCCTTTGATGGGTGCGGACGGCGAAGTTTATGCTGTCGCCCAAGGCGCTGTGGCTGTGGCAGGCTTTAATGTTCAGGGGGAAGCCGCAAGCGTGGTTCAGGGTGTGCCCACAAGTGGCCGTATCGCAAATGGCGGCATTGTTGAACGGGAAATCCCCTTCGAACTCACAGATATGAATTCTGTGAAGCTATCCCTGCGTAACCCGGACCTGACAACAGCAACACGCATTGCAGAAGCGATCAACGGGCATCTGAAAAATAATATGGCGCGCCCTCTGGACCCCTCGACAGTGCAGCTTGACCGCCCTATCGGTTATGATCTTGCACTGATTGATATTCTGACAGGCATTGAACAGCTATCTATCGTGCCAGACCAAAAAGCTCGCGTGGTTATTGACGAACGCACAGGCATTATTGTGATGGGGTCCGAGGTTCGTATCAATTCCGTCGCTATCGCTCAGGGCAACCTTACCATCAGCATCAGCGAAACACCGCAGGTTTCCCAGCCAGGGGCCTTTGCACAAGGAGGCCAAACCCAAGTAGTGAACCGTACAGGCATCGAAATTGATGACCAGAGTGACCGCAAACTCACGGTTCTATCTCCTTCTGTCACTCTGCAGGAACTGGTGGATGGCCTGAATTCTCTTGGTGTTGGCCCTCGCGACATGATTTCCATCCTGCAAGCCGTAAAGGCAGCTGGCGCCATGCAAGCTGAAATACAGGTGATGTAATGGAAATGATGAGTATCAACACCGCCCAAAACCAAGTTATAGATGCCCAGGCAGCTGCTGCTAAAAACAAACTGAAAGCAGCCGCTGCAGCAGGAGATGACAAGGCAAGAGAGGCAGCCGAGCAATTTGAAGCCATCTTCATTTCCCAAATGCTAGCTCCCATGTTTGAAACCGTATCAACAGATGGGCCAATGAGCGGTGGCCATGCAGAAACTGTTTACCGTTCCATGATGGTAGAAGAAGTCGGCAAATCCATCGCCAAGCGCGGTGGTATTGGCATCGCTGACCAAGTTTATCGTGAACTTCTAAAAATGCAGGAGGCCTGATATGCCACTCGACGGAATCACTGCCCCACCCCCTGAAATACCATTATTGACAGGTCATGGAGCCACTGTTGCCAAGCTCACCATCGAGCTGACCGAACACATTGCTCGCGAAACAGCTTTCCTCAAAGAGAGGCGTCCCCGTGAAGCACAAAAGCTGCATGGCGGTAAAAGCCGCCTCATGGCGGAATATCGTGATGCCATGGGTAAGCTGAAAGTGAATGAACACCTTCTTGGCTCCAAGGACTCACAAGAACGCAAATATCTGCGTAAACTAACTGATGAGCTAAGGGTCACCCTGCGTGATCATGCCCGTATTGTCCTCAGGCTAAAGTCCGTAGCCGAAGGATTAATCAAAAGCGTGGGTGAAGAAGTAGCGAAGAAGAACCAGCCGGTAACAGCTTATGGTAAAAATGCAGCGTTCGCACGTTCGAAACAGAGCACACCAACATCTTTAAGCCTAAATCAAATCATCTGATGCAACTTAACACGCTCATAAATCTTTTAGGCGTAAAACAGATACAGGCCTTCTCTCTCCCCGCTAGCAAAACGGAGGAGGCCTTATTTAAGCAGTTCCTCGCCAATGCCCATCAATTGAACTCGGCATCTCAGTCCACCACCTTTTCTACCACTTCATATCGCCCACAACAATTTCTACCCGTAACGACAGGCTACTGCCCTCCTTCCTCAGGAGCAACCAGTGCACCAACGCCACCAAGAAAACAGAAAAAGAAGAACTCGGCAAACACCGGCCTGACACCGTTCTTTTTCAAACCCTAAAGATATCACTATACCAAAGAACCACATGCCGACATCACCACCCTAAGGTGTGATTTGACTACCCCTTCCAAGTACCCATTTCCAAGGCCCAACCGCCCCACGTGCTGTTTAATCTCTCATGGAGCCACTTTTTACTTCACCTTGGGCTCACTCCATCAGCATCAGCAAGTTGTTCTTTGCCGGGCAGAGTCTGCACTTTTTACCTTGCAACAAATTTGTCACCTATGGGCACTTATTGCCACATAGATTACGGACTGTTTTTTATCATTATATTTCAATAGGTTAATCAATAACAAAAACTGGCACACCCTT
>JBNKGK010000187.1:0-6811 GCA_050289785.1 Kordiimonas sp. | reverse complement strand
CCCATGATCATCGAGCCGGGCGCCAAGGTCTACCGCGGCATGATCGTCGGCGAGCATACCCGCGGCACCGATCTCGAAATCAACGTCATCAAGACCAAGCAGCTTTCCAATGTCCGCGCCGCCGGCAAGGATGACGCCGTGAAGCTGACCACACCCAAAAAACTGCCGCTTGAAGAAGCGCTGGCCTATATTAATGACGACGAGCTGGTGGAAGTGACCCCAGAGAGCATTCGCCTGCGCAAACGCTTCCTGCTGCCGCATGAGCGCAAACGCGCCCAGAAAGCCGCTGAGTAAGCTATAGCGACCACGCCTTCGTCATACTGGCGAAGGCCACTATCCAGCCAAACCTATCAGAATCTGGATGCCAGCCTTCGCTGGCATGACGGTGAAGGGTGTGCGCATAACAGTGCACAAACCTGCTCCTTGGTCATGACCCGTTAAAGGACTATACTTAGTCTTAAGCAAAGGAATGGTCATCACCCAAAACGGGGAAGCCAAAGCGGTTGTGCAGGATATTGCCAGCTATGAACAAACACAGGAAACCATGGCGCTCCTTAAAATACTAGCCTTGGGCAACCGGCAAATTGAAGACGGCAAAGCGCAGCCTGCCGCCGATGTACTGGCCAACATTCGCGCCCGGAAAGAAGCGAAATAGTGCCCTTTTCGGTTTTCCTTACTGATGATGCCGCCCGTGATTTGCAAGACCTGTACGATTATATCGACCTTCATGATGTGGCAGGCAAGGCAGACCATGTGCTGAGCGAGATTGAAAAGGCCTTTTCCAGCTTCACTGATACACCACACCGGGGCACATACCCCAAAGAACTGCTTGACCTTGGCATCCGGGACTATCGCGAGATTTTCTTCAAGCCATGCCGGATTATTTACCGGGTGATGGATAGCCACATCTATGTATATATCATTACTGATGGCCGCGGGGATATGCAGGCCCTGCTGGAACGACACCTTTTGCAGGCATAAGCCGTTCAAAGATCATCTACCCACCTTCTGTCGCTCCGTGACCTGATCACGGAGCCTATTGAAAGCAAGGTTTCTCAGAAGAAAGAGAGGCCATCGCCGCTTGTTGCAACAACCATAAAACGGAAGGGGCAATGGATACCGGGATCAAGCCCCGGTATGACAGTGAAAACTGCGAGCATATAGCCACCCTACCTTAGCTTGAAATAATTCCTGATCGCCAACAGCGCAAAGAAAAGGAAAATGGTGGAAAGCAGGTTATGCGCGCCGGAGAGGGAAATCAGGTATGGGGAAAGGTCACAGGTCTTGGCCCCCTGCTGGCAAAACAGAGCCTTCACTGCGGCGCTATCCCGGCTTTTCAGTACGCCTAATATCGGTATGGAATTTGAAAGCGTATAATTCACCAAATGCGTCCAATTAGAGCCGACAATAACGTCAGAAAATTGGCTATATATGCCCGCAAACACACCTGAAAGGCCAGCCCACCAGCCAAAAGGCCTCAAAAAGCTGAGGCCACAACCACTGAACAGCTCAAACGCCTGGATCAGGAACCGCTCACGTAATGAAGTGGCTTCATGGCCCAACCGGCACAAAAGCTCGGCACGGAAAAAACGTTTTTCTGCCAGATGATGATGCCCCTCTGCCGCCAGCTCCTGCAGGCGGCGCAACTTCGCTGCCGCATCAGCATCCTCTATCTTCCGCTCTTTTTCGTTATATCCATCATTGGCAAAAAGCCGTTCCCACCATGAGAGCCACTTGGGCGGCGGCGCAACCCGCGTATAACCAAGGTTTGGTGGAATTTCGAAAATAGCGCCCTTAAAATCAGGTACTGTTTTGCTGAGTGCCGTTACATCTGCATCGGCATATAGCTTCTTGGTGTCCTTACCCCATTTTTCATATTGCTCAGGTTTTGGTGTCTCCCGCGTTTTCCCAAACCAGACATGATCAAAATTTGCATAAGCCTTAAACTTAACTCCGGGAAAAGACGCACCTTTCAGAAAAAGGCTCTCTTTAAAATCCGCTTTTCCAGAAAAAACACTATCCCACCAATTGGCCTCTTCCAGAAAGCAGACCTGTGTAAATAATAAACTTTTCCCGAATGAGACCTCTCGAAATAAGGCACCGTTTGCAAATAAAGAATATTTAAAAAAGACATCCTTAGCGAAATTGGTCTCAGAAAAACGGGTAAAATCATTAAATTTTGCACCTAAAAAGCCTGCCTGCCCACGAAACGTTGCTTTTTCGAAACCTACTTGTTGTACAAAGACAGTTTCTAAAAACGACGCGGTTTCACAGAACTCGGCCCCGCTAAAGGTTACACTCTCACGAAAGATAGCCTTTTCAAAGTTTGCCTGTTGGCTAAATGTTACTTTGGAGAAATCTGCACACCCACTAGAAGGCATCTTTCTTGAGCCACCCCCATGAAACTCTACCTTATGAAAATTTGCTCTCTGGCAGAATACCGCTTCCTCAAAAGCGACACACTGGCTAAATATTGCGCCTCTAAAATCAACCTGCCTCGGAAAGATAAATCCAGAGAAATCAGACAACTGTATATTGTAAGGTTCCTCATCACCTTCTCTTCGCCCGCTGCTAAAATCAATTATCTGACTAGTTCGCCATAGTGTTACACTTATATGGTCGCCTCTATGTTCTCGCTTTAGCCAACGCTGATCATTCAGTTGAGCCCATTGTACCCATTTATTCCATTCTCCTACACCACAGGCCGCGCGGTCCAGGGGCGTCATATTATCCAGCTCCTGAAAGCGCGGGTCATTCATGGCGAAACCAGCGGTTTCTTCTGTAAGCCCCCTCAAAAGGTCGGGCACATTATCAGCATATTTGATGGGTTTGGGCATGGGCTTCTCATGGTGCTGGGTGCTGTTGCACGCAAAGGTAGTTTAGATGCGTGAGAGCAGCAAGAGAGAAGTGCTATCTTCTGTCGCTCCGTGGCCTGACCACGGAGCCTATTGAAACCAAGGTTTCTCAGAAGAAGTCAGGCCGTAGCCGCTTGTTGCAACACCCATAAAGCGGAAAGGGCAATGGATACCGGGATCAAGCCCCGGTATGACGGTGAAAAACTATTCCACCCGGCTCACGCTCAAGCCTTGCGTTTCCAGCACGGCTTGCAGGCTATGGGTGCCTGCCAGGTGGCCTGCGCCCACGGCGACGAAGAACTGGCCGGGCTTGTTCAGAAGCAGCACCATTTTATCCGCCCAGCCCCGGTTGCGGGTGTAAAGCAGCCGCTCTGCCAGGCCTGGTGATTTATCCAGCGCGTCATTAATAAGCCTGTCGAGCGCGGCTGTATCCCCCGCCAGCCAGGCGCTTTGCATTTCAGCGAAGTGCCGCTTGATATCCGGTGCCTGCTGCAAGGTATCCACCAGCAAGGCCTTTTCCTGATCCAGCGTAAGGCCCGCAAACAAGGCGGCTTGCTGTGCTGCCGTTTCAATGCCCAGCACCGGCTTTTCCATGCCTTCTGCCTGGGCGATGAAATATTTATCCGCCCCACTCGCCGGGTCAAACCCTGCTTTCACAAGGCCGATCACCGAAAGGGACATGCCGGCAAACCAGGGGCGCTTGTCCGCGAAATGATCCTGCGGGATGCCAAGGGTGCGGGAAAGCCGCGAGATATCATTATAAATGCCATTGCCGATGATCATGCGCAGGCTCTGCCCCTTCGGCAGGGTACCCGCCTTGGTGAATAAGGTACCCGCTTTATCAAGCTCTGGCCCATCCAGCTCCACAATAAGGGCATCCGCCCCGGTGAAGGCTTTTGTGGCACGGTGGCTAAGCCAGGGCATATCCGCCTCCAGCACATGAAGGGTGCCGAAGAAATAGATTTTTGTATCCGCATCAGAAAGCTGCCACAGCGCTGGCGCGGCCCCTACAGGCCTTAGGGCCACAAGGGCAAGCGTGAAAGCAAGGCAGAGCGTGGCAAAAATCCGTTTCATACAGTGTCCATATCCTTAAACAATATAATCGGCACCGGCCCGTTCCCCCACCCAACCTCCCGAATGATACCCAAAGGCGCATTGGGCGGAAGAGCGGGCCTGTTCACACGGAGACAGGCATAACACCAATCGTGCTTATAGTGCAGCAAAGCAGTGGATGCAAAATACAAACCTTTCTTGGGATATTCTTTGAAATTAGAGTATCTAATTCACCATTAATCTTGCAATCGTTTTGCTTAACATCTTCTCCTCTCGTCACACACAGAACCGCGTGAAAAACTCAAGGGAAATATGGCCCTGACTTTCATTCTGCTGAATCAGCTTGCATTCACACGGGCTCGGCTGTATATACGCCACTTCGTCGAACCGCCCGGCCAGAGAAATGGGCTGCCGTGGGGGTTCAGAAAACCGGAACTTTTGTGAAAAGTGAGGAAGAAAATGCCCAAGATGAAGACAAAGTCGAGCGTTAAAAAACGCTTCAGCTTAACCGCTAGTGGTAAGGTACGTGCCAACCAGGCTGGCAAACAGCACGGTATGATCAAGCGTACAAACAAGCAGATCCGTAACCAGCGCGGCACAACAATCCTTCAGGATTGTGATGCAGGCATCGTTAAGAAATTCATGCCCTACGGCTAAGCCGCCCGGGTCATCAAGCAGGTTAAGGAGATACTATCATGGCACGTGTTAAGCGCGGTGTAACATCACATGCTCGTCACAAGAAGGTTCTTGAGGAAGCCAAAGGCTACCGGGGCCGCCGTAAAAATACCATCAAAGTTGCTCGCCAGGCTGTAGAAAAAGCCGGCCAGTATGCGTACCGCGACCGTAAAGCCAAGAAGCGCACCTTCCGCGCTCTGTGGATTCAGCGGATCAACGCTGGTGCACGGGCCCTCGGCCTGCCATATGGCCAGTTCATGCACGGCCTGAAACTGGCTGGCATCGAGCTGGACCGCAAAGTGCTGAGCGACCTTGCTGTTCGTGAACCTCAGGCTTTTGAAGCGTTGGTGGATCAGGCTAAGGCCGCCCTCGCTAACTAAGGCTGGTTTCGCGTAAGCGACCAAGTTACAAAAAGGGGGGCCTTGCCGTTGGCGAGGCTCTCCTTATTTTTTGCCATACCTCGGGTAAAAGCCTCTCGCCGATGGCTCGGTGTGCTTTTCCCCGGAACTATATAATAACTGATCTGCCCTTGAGGCGGCTCTGTGAGCAGATCAGGCTGAATGACTAATATGATGTTGGCTTTGCCCAAATCATGCAAAAAGAATTTGTTAAACAGGCGAAGGGCCAACCCAAGGCTGTTTAACGCTTTATGATATTTGAAGGAAAGGTCACTGACCCTGAGGAAACTTAGGGGAAAGACTTTTCTTCAAGGAGCAGGATGCACCATGCAGGAACAGATTAACGCACTGCGGGAAGAGATCACAAAAAGCATCGGGGGAGCAGCAGATCTGGCCACCCTTGAAAATATCCGCGTCACAGCGCTCGGCAAAAAGGGCAGCGTTTCAGCCCTGATGAAGGGCCTTGGCGGCATGAGCCCGGATGAGCGCAAGGAAATGGGCCCGGTGCTTAACGGCCTGAAAAATGAAGTGGCTGATGCGCTGGCCGCCCGCAAGGATGTGCTGGAAGAAGCCGCCCTTGAAGAACGGCTGAAGGCAGAGCGGGTGGACGTTACCCTGCCTGTGCGCGAACACGGCGCTGGCAGCGTGCACCCGGTTAGCCAGGTAATGGATGAAATTGCCGAGATTTTCGCCCGTATGGGCTTTGATGTGGCAGAAGGGCCTGATCTGGAAACAGATTTCAACAACTTCACCGCCCTTAATATTCCGCCAGAGCACCCTGCCCGGCAAATGCATGATACCTTCTATTTGAAGCCCGATGAAAACGGCGACCGCAAAGTGCTGCGCACGCACACCAGCTCTGTGCAGGTGCGCACCATGCTGTCCAAGCAGCCGCCCATCCGCATCATTGCACCGGGCCGCACCTACCGCTCTGATTCCGATGCCACGCACACGCCCATGTTCCACCAGGTGGAAGGGCTGGTGATCGATAAAGACACCCACCTTGGCCATTTGAAAGGCACGCTGGAGGCTTTTTTCAAAGCCTTCTTTGAAGTGGACGCCGTGACCCTGCGGCTGCGCCCAAGCTATTTCCCCTTCACTGAACCCTCCATGGAGGTGGACGTGCAGTGCAGCTTTGAAGGCGGCTCCGTTAAAATTGGTGATGGCAATGACTGGCTGGAAGTTCTGGGCTCTGGCATGGTGAACCCGAAAGTGCTGGAAAACTGTAATCTGGACCCAAGCATTTATCAGGGCTTTGCTTTTGGTGTGGGTATCGACAGGCTGGCCATGCTGAAATATGGCATGAATGACCTCCGTGCCTTCTTTGATGGCGACCTCAGGTGGCTGAAGCATTATGGCTTCCCCGCCATCAACATGCCAACACTTGCCGGAGGGTTAAGCTCATGAAATTCACACTAAGCTGGCTGAAAGACCATCTGGAAACAGAAGCAAGCCTTGACGAAATTTTAAACACGCTCAACGCCATTGGCCTTGAGGTGGAAGAGGTGACAAACCCGGCAGACAAGCTGGCCCCTTTCATTGTGGCGGAAGTGCAGGAAGCCGTGCCCCACCCGGACGCTGACAAGCTGCGTGTCTGCAAAGTGTTCACCGGCGAAGAAGTGCTACAAATTGTGTGCGGTGCGCCAAATGCCCGCGCCGGCATGAAAGTAGTGCTTGGCCGCTCTGGCGATTATGTGCCGGGGCTGGATTTCACCCTGAAAAAAGCGAAAATTCGCGGTGTGGAATCAAACGGCATGATGTGTTCCGCACGGGAGCTGGAACTGGGTGAAGACCATGACGGCATTATGGACCTGCCCATGGATGCCCCCA
>JBNKGK010000186.1:0-6907 GCA_050289785.1 Kordiimonas sp. | reverse complement strand
TTATCCTGCACTGTTAACTTGAGCTGCAGCACCGCAGCACCAGACACCAGCGCAGCCACACCTGCCACCCCTGTAATCAACCTACGCATGACCCTGCTCCTCGGCCCAGGCAGGCGCGTCCGTGCGCACAGCCACCCGCAAACGCGCAGAACGGGAGCGAGGGTTAACATCCTGCTCATCCTTGCTCGGCTTGATTGCGCTATTCGCTTTCATAGTAAAGCTTGGCTTTGGCCCAGCCTCTACAGGCCCCGGCATATGCCTGCTACCAGACGGCAGGCGCCCTGCCCGCTTTTGCAAAAAGGCTTTAACAATTCTGTCTTCAAGGGAATGAAACGACACAACAACCAGGCGACCACCAGCGGCTAAAAGGCGCTCTGCCCCTTCCAGCCCACGCTTCAGCTCACCCAGTTCATCATTGACATAAATCCGCAGCGCCTGAAACGTACGCGTTGCCGGATGAACTGCCTTTTGCCCCTTTTTACGGGGCGGCATGCCCAACACCCGCTCAACAAGGGACGCAAGCTGACGTGTGGTTTCAAAAGGCGTTTCCTCGCGGTCTTTCACAATGGCCGCTGCGATCCGACGGGATTTCCGCTCTTCTCCATATTCATAAAGGATGTTGGCTATCTCTGCTTCACCGAAGCTATTCACCACATCAGCGGCACTGAGGCCATCTTTAGCCATCCGCATATCCAGGGGACCATTAGACTGAAATGAAAAGCCGCGCTCTGCCTCGTCCAATTGAAAGGAGGAAACACCGATATCCAGCACAACCCCGGAAACAGGCCCATCTTCAGCACTGGCAACAAGCTGTGCCATATCACCGAAGCAGCCTTCAATTATAGAAAAGCGCCCATCATAATCAGCCGCAACGCTCGCTGAGCGCGCTATCGCGTCAGGGTCACGATCAATCGCTACGACACGACACTTGGCCGCATTCAATATGGCGCGGGTGTAACCACCGCCGCCAAAGGTGCCATCCACATATGTCTCACCCTCCACTAACTGCAAAGCTTCCAACACTTCAGGCAGCATCACTGGGATGTGTTTTTGATCCGCTTGCAGGGCAACTGGCGTCATGATGACTGCCCTCCCCCGCCAAAGGCTGGCAGCTTGGGTGCCATCACTTCAGCCACAGCAAGCTGCTTGGCTTTATGCGCGTCAAACGCCTCAGGATTCCACAGCTGGAATTTACGCCCCAAGCCAACAAAGGTGGCCTGTTCGGTAATACCCGCAGCATCCCGCATTTCCACAGGCAACATGACACGCCCTTCGGTGTCAAAGGAAAGCTGGGATGCCCCCGCAAGAATAGCGGTCGCAATAGACATCTGATCAGGGCTGAACGGGCCAAAATCGCCGTAAAGCCTGTCAGAGAGTTGCTCAAGGAAGCCAAGATCGGCCCCTTCAATACAAGGAAGGTTCAGAGGGCGGTAAAGCACGATGCCGGCAAAATGGCTGTCCGTCACGGCTGAGCGATAGGTCGCGGGGACGGAAATGCGACCTTTCTTATCAACCTTATTCGTATGTGTGGACAGGAAAAAAGCCATTGCCTGATGCGCCCCCTGACAAATCCCCACGCACCACCTGATACGCAGAGCTGCTCAAATCGTCATTTGAACATATTTGGGATAACATGGGATACTACCATTAGTCAATGGGATGATATGGGATTTTGTCAGTTTTTGACAGACACAAAAATCACACAAAAATTCATTTTCCCGTTTTAAATCATACAGATACTTCTCCATGTTTTTGGTTTGTTCTAAATCTGGACACCAGATCAACCATCAAGCAAAATTGATGACCTGCCTGTTTTTCATGGGTGATGATGGGAAACCATCGACTGAAGAGAAACGCAACCTTATCGAAATCATGATTGATTATCGGCAGTAGCAGACCTGAATCTCCTTTGACAGCCCCCTGGAAAAGTGAGGTATTGAAACTGCCGCAGCCGATGCCAAACTCAGCGCAGAACAGCAACCCAACATAAGAGCCCCCAGCTAAAACGGCATGACCGGCACCATCGAGCCATGCCACAGCACCAAGAGGGTTAAAGCAGTTATGTTTTAAGTTGAGCCCTCTCCTTCAAGGAAGAGGGATGAGCAGATTAGCAAAGGGTAAGACCTAGACCTTACCCGGAGCCGGGGGATGGGAATTTACCCCAAACTAGAACTGCTTTAAAAAGCGCAGATGGCCTATAAGCCGGGTTTTGTCCCTGCAAGCAGGGGATGACCATTCATCTAGGCCTACTGTTGCCAGCAGGCTCGAGCAACCTACCCGGACGATAGCGTGGAAACCCGCCTGCCCTTAAAGGCAATCATCCCTATTGGTTTTGCTTCCGGTGGGGTTTACCCTGCCATACCTGTTACCAGGCACGCGGTGCGCTCTTACCGCACCCTTTCACCCTTACTTATAAATAAGCGGTTTGCTTTCTGTGGCACTTTCCCTGAGGTCACCCTCGTCGGCAATTAACCGACACCGTGTTTCCATGAAGCCCGGACTTTCCTCCCCCACATAAGTGGCGGCAGTCATCCAGCCATCTGCGCCGCGCAATGAAGCACCGCTTTGATCATCAGTCAAGACGTTCTTCCATTTCACATCACACAAGGCTTGATCTGTGGCCGGGTTTACGGCAAAGTCCCCACCAGTTACTCAGGCGTTCAACGGGGCTGTATAATGAAAAAGCTGATACTGATTTCTTTACTGGTTACACTGGCTGCATGCAGCAGCAAAAAGAAAGAAATCATTTTTGATACCGCCCTTGGTGAAGAAACAAGGCAACTCGCAAAATCACTCCCGTCAAATTTGCAGGGCGATAGCGAGAATGCCCGCTATACAGATAGTATTAAGCGGGGCCTGGGCATGACATCTTCTGACGGTTCTGAATAAATCAGACCTATTTAACCTGATACATTTTCAGAAAGGCCTTAACCGCAAGGGCCACCTGTCCCTGAATTTCTTGCGGCGATACCTGCTGTAATAAACCAATTGTCAGGGAAAAATGCAGTTCCCCCTTCAAAAGCAACATAAAAAGACGAGCAGCCTGAGTGAGATCATCAATCTCAAGCTCACCTTGGTCTACCCAGGTTTTCAGAAAATCTACAAGACGCGCCCTCATTTCCAGCGGACCAGACTCCCAGAAAATTGTTGCCAACTCAGGCCCCTTGGCAGCTTCTGACACCAAAATGCGCTGTACAGCCACAGCCCCTTCACTATACAGGAGGTCCGCATACACAGCTCCCACTGTCATAAGGTCTGTTTCCAATGTATGGGTCTGAAGTTCGGCAAGGGCCGTATCCAGCCTGCGCTCTTCCACCTTTTGCCGGATAGCGGCAGCAAATAACTGCTCCTTGGAAGAAAAATAACTATAAACTGTCTGCTTCGACACACCGGCCTGCCTAGCCACCTCGTCCATGCTTGTGCCTGCAAAACCCTTCTCCAGGAACAGAGAACCCGCGGTCTCCAGTACAGCCTGCATTTTACCCTCATCCCGAGGACGACCTCTACTGGCAGAATTCTTGTCTATTTGTTCTACTGAAGCATTCATTTACTTTTCTGCACTGCCATTTTTCATATCCAACAGGTCCATCCATACCCCGTGATCACGAGCGATGCAAACCTCTGCGACAAAATAAATTCTATATTTTTCATACCGAAAAGTCTAATAAATACAACACTCACTAACTATAACGGGTATATTGCCCATGTTTCGGTTCTTTTTTGTTGCATAACCAGCCAAAATTAATTATTAGACTATTCAGTCCAATATTAATTACCCTATATAAACGGCAGAATGCATAGATGGGTGACTCAAAACACAAGACCTTTAAAAGACTAGCGGGTACGGCCTTTGCCTGCGCTGTCATTGGCATCATGGCCATACGCCTGACAGCCGAGAGCCCGAGCTCTGCTGACAAGCCATATGTTCTTCCCGTACGCACTACAGATGTACAGCTGGAAAATGGCTATTATGCGCGCCGATCTTTTACCGGGAAAGCTGTTGCCCGAAGGGACAGCAATATCGCCTTTGAACTGGGGGGAACAGTTCAAGAGGTTTTCGTGGATCTCGGCTCAAAAGTAAGGAAAGGTGAGCAAATCGCCTGTCTGGACACCAGTAGGCTGGAAGCAAAAAAAGCTGAGCTTATTGCAGAGAAAGAAGCAGTTATCGCTTCCCTGCAACTGGCCGAACAAACTTTAGCCCGTGCAAAAAAAACCTATAGCCAGGGGCATATTTCAGCGCAGCATATGGATGAAGCAGAAGCAAATGCGATTAATTTAAAAGCTCAATTCAAACGCCTTGAGGCGGCCATAGGCGTGCTGGATGTAGGCCTGGCCAAATCAACTGTTCTGGCCCCCTATGATGGGGTGGTAACCAGCCGCTTTCTTGATGAAGGCACTGTTGTTATGGCTGGTGCTCCCGTCATTACTTTGTCAGAACAAGGCAAGCTGGAAGCTCATATAGGCCTTCCTCCTGAGCAGGCAGTGGCCTTAGGCAGTGGTGCTGCCATAACGTTATACAATGGCCAGAAACACCTTATTGAGGGGGCTGAACTGATAGCAGTTGTGCCTATCATAGAAGGCCATACAAGAACAATGATGGCCACTTTCAGTTTACCCGAAGGAGAAGCAAAAAGCGGGGAACTCATAACAGCCGCCTCTCAGACCTGGCATGAAACGCAAGGAGCATGGTTACCCCTGCGCGCCCTTTCCTCGGATGTTCGAGGCCTGTGGCGTGTGTATAAAGTGATTGAGGGCCAGGATGGCCTGCATGTTCGTTTCGAAAATGTTCAAATCATTTATACTGAAGACAACAGGGTTTTCGTAACAGGGACGATCTCATCCGGCGACAGAATAATAGCTGATGGCATAGACCGGCTAGCCCCTGGCCAGCATGTAAGGCTGCAACCTCTTCCTGAGAAAAGCGGTTAGGAAAACCTCATGAAAGGGTCTTTATACCATCATCCGCGTGTTGTCTGGCTTATACTGCTTCTCATCATTGTTGCTGGCATCAATGCCCTTTACACCATGCCCAAACTTGAAGATCCGCATATGGAAAGCAGGATTGTGCAGGTCACTACTTTCTACCCCGGTGCAGATGCAGAACGGGTGGAAGCCGAAATCACAGAAAAGCTGGAACGAAAATTAAGGGAAGTGCCCGAAGTCAAACAGGTGATGAGCGTCTCAAATCCTGGAGTTTCGCTGATCACGATTGAGCTGGAGGACCGTGTTAATAATGCAAAACCCATCACAGCGCGCCTGAGGGATAAAGTCGCGGAAGTGACAGATTTGCCTGCTGGTGCTACCGCACCAGACTTTTCAGATACGCGCATTTATGCCCATTCAGCTATCCTGGCTTTAACATGGCAACTGGAAACCCCGATCAACTATGCCATCTTAGGCCGTTACGCCCGGGAAATCGAAAGCAAATTGAGAGGGCTTCCCAACACAGACTTTGTGGATATATTGGGCCTGCCACAGGAAGAAATCCGCATCAGCATTGACGATGCTAAACTGGCACAATATGGGCTAACAATAGCCGACGTTACATCCCGCATCCGCGGCTCTGATTCCAGAGGCACCGCCGGTGCCATATCCAACAGCGAAAACGCCATGGTTGTGCAAGTCGCAGGAGCACTGGATAGCCTTGCCCGTATTCGCCGCATTCCTCTAGGTATGGATAACGCTGGTGCCAGCCTCAGGCTTGGGGACATAGCCACCATTGAGCGGGGTTTTGAAAACCCGCCAGGACGCCTGACATACCTAAACGGTGATTATGGCGTCGTTATCGCCGCACGCATGTTTGAAGATGCCCGTATTGAAATATGGTCTGACGATGTCACCAAACTGCTCGCCGGCATGCACGACAACCTGCCAAGCGGGGTAAAACTGGAACGTATTTTTGACCAGAAAGACTATGCAGAAGCACGCCTTGGCGGCTTGATGGATAATCTGGCAGAGGGGGCCCTTGTTGTCCTCACTGTGCTTTTCATCTCTCTTGGCTGGCGTGCATCACTCGTCGCAGCATCTATATTACCCCTCACCATGCTCGCCACCCTCGCTATCGCCAACATTATGGGCCTGCGCATTGAGCAGATGTTGGTCACAGGCTTGATTGTTGCCCTGGGCATCATGGTTGATAATGCCATTGTGGTGACAGATGAAATTCAGCACCTGAGACTGATGGGGGAACGGCGTTCTGTTGCTGTATCAAAAACCATTCGCAAACTTTGGCTCCCCCTGCTTGGCAGTACGCTGACAACCATTATTGCTTTCATGCCGCTTGTATTGATGCCCGGCAATGCGGGCGACTTTCTGGTCGGTGTGCCAGCAGCGGTGATTGGCTCGCTTGTTGGCTCTTATATCATTGCCTTCACCATTATATCAGCTGTAGCAGGCAAAGTGTTGAAAGGCAGGCCTGCGGGCGCCGCTCACCAAAGCCGTATCTGGTGGCAGGATGGCATTGAAGGCCGCTTTATTGCTGACACCTTCAGGAAAAGCCTGCAATGGTCTCTGAAGAAACCTGTTATCTCAATGGTAGTCGCCTCAGCTTTTCCTGTCTTGGGTATTTTACTTGCAGGGCAACTAACCGAACAGTTTTTCCCGATGAGTGACCGCAACCAGTTTCGCATCCAGATATATATGCCTAGCCAGGCATCTATCGAAGAGACACGCCGTGCTGTGGAAAAAGTGGATGCCGAACTGATACCCACCGGCTATATTGAGAGCAGACACTGGTTTATTGGCACCAGGCCCGCCAAATTCTATTACAGCATGATTGCCCAGAATGATGGCATTGCCAGTGCGGCAGAAGGTGTAGTGACCGTGGATCAGTTCGAGCGCCTCAACAACTTCGACAACTGCGAGTTCAGGGTGATGCAGCTCGGCCCAGGCGGCGAGTACTCCCTCC
>JBNKGK010000185.1:0-6911 GCA_050289785.1 Kordiimonas sp. | reverse complement strand
GATGGACCATCAATCCGTTATTTTCGTGATGGGCCCTGACGGTGAATTCCAGCGGATTTTCACGTCGCGCAATACGCCCGCTGAAATGGCCGAAGCCTTGAAGCCGGTACTGAAGAAAGCAAGCTGATGTCCTTCTGGAAAGAAAAGAAACTGACCGAGCTGAGCAAAGCAGAGTGGGAATCGCTTTGTGATAGCTGCGGTAAATGCTGTTTGCATAAATTGGAAGATGAAGACACAGGTGAAATTCATTACACGGATATTGCCTGCCGTTTCCTTGACCCTGAGAGCATCCGCTGCAGCAAATATCTGGTGCGTCAGCGTTATGTGGGCAACTGTGTTGTGATGAATGCTGATCTTCTCGATAAACTGCCCTGGATGCCAAGCACCTGTGCTTACCGCCTGTTGTATGAAGGCAAAGACCTGCCTGATTGGCATCCGCTTGTTACCGGTGATCGAAACAGCGTTCACACCGCAGGTGCATCCGCGAAGGGGCGTTTTGTGGGGGAAAAGGAAGCGGGTGATTATGAGGACCATCTTGTTGAATGGCCTGCATGATTTATTAGGAGGAGAGCGATTTGCCGGATGACCTCAGCATTATCATAGATGGCGAATCCATTCCCGTAAAGATTCGCAGGAATGCTTTGGCAAAACGACTCACACTCAGGGTTGATCAATCCACAGGTGATGTGCGTGTAACACTACCAGTGAGTGCAAGACTCAGCCAGGCAGAGTCGTTCCTTCAGGACAACCTGATCTGGATCAGCAACCAGCGTTACAAGCTGGGTGGACTAGCCCCATTAGGGCACGACGATACCCTGTTATACAGAGGTGTGCCACATATTCTGCAGTTTTTGGATACGCCTCCGCGCCGGGTAATTGCGGAAGACGGCCAGCTTTATATAGGTGGCCCGGCTGATCAGGCGGCAAATCGCTTATTCACCTGGCTGAAGGCACAAACCAGAAAACAGGTAGAAGCATCCAGTGCTCTCCATGCAGAAAAACTGGGTGTTAGCTTCTCTCGCATCGGCATTGGGGATATGCGTAGCCGTTGGGGTAGCTGTTCAGCGCGGGGCACTCTCAAATTTAACTGGCGGCTTATTTTGGCTCCTGATGCCGTGCTGGATTATGTGGCGGCTCACGAAGTGGCGCACCTTCTGGAAATGAACCATTCTGATCGTTTCTGGGCGCATGTGGAAACCTGTGTGCCGGGTTATGCTGTTCATCGGCGTTGGCTGAAGAAATATGGAGGCGATCTTTTCAATGTGAGGCTTAAAGCTCCGGTTTAAAAAACAGGCCAAGCTGCAGGCTTTTGGCAATGCGCTGTGACTTTTCAATTGCGGTTTCTGCGATGGGGGTGGGTAATTCTTCTCTTGCGGTTTGTGCAAACAGATCAAGCCATAAAGGGAAATGGCTGGCTTCAATTCCCGGTACCTGCTGATGCACTTGCATCGGGTTACCTTTGTAGGAAGGTATACCACCGAGAACAGTCATCCAGAAATTGGTGAGTGCCTCCATATGCTCACCCCAGTGGTTTGCGAGCCGCTCTTCGAATATGGGGCCAAGGACCGGGTGTTTGCGGATGTGCCCGTAAAATGTCTGCACAAATGTGTTGATCAGCTTTTTATCCAGTTCCTGTGCCATAATTCCCTAATTCCCAAACAGGCGGTCAAGCAGGCTGCGCCGTTTCTTTTTCTTCGTTTCTTCCTCGGCAGGGGTATCGCCTGGTGTAAATATATTACCTGTTTCTTTGGCGGCACTGCCGTAAATGCCAGCATCCACCAAAAGGGGCTGGATAGGTTTGCCCGCATGGGCATCCAGCATGAAATCATGCCAGATACGGGCGGGCAGGCCACCCCCTGTGACAGTTTTCATCGGTGTGCCATCATCATTTCCTACCCACACGGCGGCGGTGATGTCGCTTGTGAAACCAACGAAAACGGCATCCCTATTATCTTGTGACGTGCCTGTTTTGCCTGCCGCAGGCCGATCTATGGCTGCATTTCTGCCAGACCCGTTCTTGATGACGCCTGTCAGCATGTTTGTCATATCCTTAACAACTGTATAGGCGAGAACAGGCTTGGGGGGCTCCGGGCGTTTGCGGTACAGCACTTCACCGTCCACCGTGGTTATTTCCACCACGCTATAGGCTTTGGCCAGATGGCCACCATTGGCAATGGCTGCATAAGCGGCGGCCAGATCTATCAGCCTTACCTCTTCCGTGCCCAGGGGAAGGCTGGCAAGAGGCTGCACATAGGTGCTGAGGCCTAACCGCTTGGCCATGGCGGCCACCCGTTCCCGGCCTACTTTCTCTGAAACTTGCACGGCGATCGTGTTAATGGAGCGAGCAAAGGCTTCTGCAACGCTCATTTCGCCGTGGAAACGCTTATCATAATTTTGGGGAGACCAGTCATCCACTGTAACGGCATAATCTATATATTTTTCAGTTGGGCGAATGCCTGCCTCCAAGGCAGCAAGATAGGAAAAGAGCTTGAAGGCTGATCCCGGTTGACGCAAGGCCTGCACAGCCCGGTTAAACTGGCTTTTCCCATAGTCGGCCCCGCCCACCATTGCGCGCACGGCACCGTCATGGTCGATGGCAACAATGGCACCCTGGCTGGCCCCACGCTGTTTGCCTTCGCCGCTCAGGCCGCGTTCAAGTGCCAGTGCGGAGGCGCGCTGTATGCCGGGGTCCAGAGTGGAATATATGATAATGGATTTATGCCTTGCACTGGGGATAAGTCGCATGGCTTCTGATGTTACCCAGTCCGTATAATAACGCACATCGCGGCCAGCCACAGCAACCGCAAGGCGGGGTGGTTGTGTACTGATTTTCCCTGCTGCTTGTTTGCTCAGCGAGCCCGTATCCACCATGGCTCCTAAAACGATTTGAGCCCTTGTCCATGCACCGTCGGGGTTTATATGCGGTGCCAGCCGGGAAGGTGATTGTACCAACCCTGCCAGCATGGCAGATTCAGCGATAGAAAGCTCCGTCGCGCTATGGCCAAAAAACTTGCGAGAAGCGGCATCCACCCCATAAGCCCCGCCCCCAAAATAAACACGATTCAAATATAAGGTGACAATCTGCTTTTTTGTGAATTTCTGTTCCAGCCACAGGGTGAGCAAGAGTTCCTGTGCTTTCCGTTTCATGGTGCGGGTGTTGGATAGAAACAGGTTTTTGGCCAGTTGCTGGGTGATTGTGCTGCCGCCAGCCCGGAAACGGCCCGCTTTGACATTCGTGACAACAGCGCGCCCAAGCCCTCTTACATCAAAACCGATATGGCTGAAAAAATAGCGATCCTCAATGGCAAGAAAGGCCTGTATGAGAGTGTCTGGAATTTCGTTAAAACTCAGCCAATCCCCATAAATGGGGCCTGTACGCACCAAGGTCGCACCATTTTCGGCTTTAACGATCACGGCTCTGTCTGCCTGCCCCGGGGCAGGCGGATTATCCAGATTGGGTAAGTCAAGCGCCAGGAAAAAAAGGGCGATTACCCCTGCAATAAATGTCCAAACCCCGGCAATAGCCCCGAAATAGCAGAAGCGACCAAGCAAGGACCGCTTCTGTTTTGGGGCAGAAGCTGCTTTGGCTTGGGGTTTTGCCTTGGTTTTTTTTGTGTTTTTCTTGTTTTTGTCTCTTGGCGTCACACTTCGGGGCCTTTATTACATCTGTCGTGGCTATACCATGTCAGGCAATTAAGGCAAAGTTGCGAGTGGGATTAATATATCCGCATATGTGATTTTACCCTTGACGCATGCACGGAAAAGCATCACATGAAGGGGTGAAATAAGAGGAAATTGGTCATGTTTATCGAAACTGAAGTTACCCCTAACCCGGATACATTAAAATTCTTGCCTGAAAGAACTGTTCTGGAAAATGGAACGGCGAACTTCACCAGCATAGAAGGGGCAGAGGCCAGCCCACTGGCAGAAGCGATGTTTGCGCTTTCGGGTGTGCGTGGCGTGTTTCTGGGATATGACTTTGTGACCATTACCAAAGCGACAGAATTAGAGTGGGGTGAGGTGAAACCACAAGTGTTGGCTGGTTTGATGCAGTTTTTTGCTTCAGGTGCGCCTGTCTTGCTCCGTCCTGATGCTGCCGATGCGCAGGCTGCTGCTGTGGATGAAGACGAGGCAGATGCCGATATCATCAGCCAGATTAAAACCCTGCTGGATGAAAAAATACGTCCTGCTGTAGCAGGCGATGGCGGCGATATTATTTATCGTGGTTTCAAGGAAGGCGTTGTTTACCTGCAGATGCAGGGCGCCTGTGCAGGGTGTCCCAGTTCTACCATCACCCTGAAACACGGCATTGAAAACCTTCTGAAACATTACGTGCCTGAAGTGGTGGATGTGCGGGCTGTTGACTAGAGCCAAATTCACCATGGCTGGGCGCATTGAACCATTTTAATCTAGCGGCCCTCCGGGAACCAGAAAGAATTGACCAAGCCAGCGCCAACGGCCCTCTCGGGTCGGCATGGTGCAATTAATCCGGTTCCTGCCTTTGGGGAACGGCTTGTCAAACCGCACTTCTACACGCCGTTCTTCCAGCACAATCAGTTCTGCGGGTTCGCTCATATGGCTGGGGTAGCAGGTGAGGGTTTTGAAGCTGCTGACAGGTTCTGTGAAAGTGAAGCCAAACAGAGGTGGATTTCTCTCTTCCGTCACCAATGGGTCAAGCGGGGTCAGGTCATCCACTGGCATGGCCTTGGCTTGGCTGATCAGTTTGAAGCGGGAAATATCCCCATAGCGTTCGTTCACTGGGAAACGGGGCAGGATATAGGGGTTGGTCCATAAGGCAGCCGCACCTGAAACCTGAGAAAAGGCTGCTTTAAAGCCTTCCCTTTCAATCGCCTTCTGTATTTCCAGCGTATATTCGCCGTAAGGGTAAGCAAAAAGTTCGGGCACCATGCCCAGTTCCTCTTTAAATCGGGTGCTGGCACGACGCACATCCGCCATGGCTGCCTCAAGGCCCGCATGGGGCATGTGCAGGTGCGAGGCCGTGTGATGGGCAATTTCCACACCCTCAGCTTTCAGCTTGCGAATGTCTGCCCATGACATATAGCCGCCAATATGAGTGTCTATGGGGTCAGTGGCAACAAAGAGGGTCAGGGGAATCCCTGCTTTTTTCAGGCGGGGCCAGGCTTCCTCTTTCACGGAGCTATAAGCATCATCCACCGTGACCGTAATGGTCTTCTCTGGTAATGTTTCATTGGCTTTTAGTTTTTGGATGATCTTGCTAAGGGGCAGGAAATGATATCCGCCAGATTTAAGCTGTTCTATCTGTGCCTCAAACTGTTCCAGCCGAATATTGGTGCTGGGGTACTTATCTTCACCAAAACGATGGTATAACAGAATAACCGCGGATTGATCTGCCGAAAGAACTGCATGAGAAGCGAAAACAGTAAGTAAAAGGAAAAGACTGGTAAAGTATATTTGAACAGTTTTAAGCATAAAAACATCCCCTGTGCAGGCATAGTCTTGCCTTGTTTATATCAAGCTGGCAAGACTATGTGCATAATAGGGGTGTTTTCTTGTGTAACGGGAAGGGAACCATTATGAAGCAGCCACTTGACTCTGAGGCGCTAGACCAGCTTTTCAGAACGGCACGCACCATTAATGTGTGGCGAGACAAGTCTGTTTCTGATGAACAGATAACAGCATTATACGATCTGGTTAAAATGGGCCCGACAAGCGGGAACTGCTGCCCCGCGCGCTTTTATTTTGTTAAAAGTGCAGAGGCCAAGGAAAAGCTGAGGCCTCATTTGTCGGCGGGCAATGTAGATAAAGTGATGGCGGCCCCTGTGACCGTGATCATTGCCAATGACATGAACTTTGCAGAGAAAATTCCTCAGTTGTTTCCCCATAACCCTGACGCAAAGAACTGGTTTTCAAATCCGGCGGTTGCGGAAGAAACAGCCTTGCGCAATGGCACGCTGCAAGGAGGGTATCTGATTTTAGCGGCGCGTAGCCTTGGGCTGGACTGTGGGCCCATGTCCGGCTTTGATAAAAAGGGTGTGGATTCAGCTTTTTTTGCAGGAACGGGCTTAAAATCAAACTTCCTATGTTCTATTGGCTATGGTTCCGATGAGGGTATTTTCCCTCGCAGCCCGCGCCTTGGTTTTGCTGAAGCCGCCAAAATTTTGTGATGAGTGTATGCATTTATGATCGTTCTAGCCATTGATACATGTGAAGGGTTTTGCTCCGCAGCTGTTGTGAAGGGGCGGGACATGCTTGCCTGCAAGTCAGAAGAGTTGAACAGAGGCCATGCCGAGCGGCTGTTGCCCATGCTTGATGAACTGTTGATGGAAGCAGGCTTTGATTACGCGTCGATAGACCGCCTTGCGGTGACGACAGGTCCGGGCACCTTTACGGGGCTGCGCGTAGGGCTTTCTGTGGCGCGTGGTTTGGCGCTCACACGCAACATACCCTGTCTGGGTTTCAGCTCTCTTGAGGTCATTGCCAGCCAGGGTATGGGGCAAGCAGGCGATAGCCAACCTGTCCATAGCCTGATTATGGGGCGAGGTGGCCAGGCGTTTCATCAATGCTTTCAGCGCACCGACCTGAGCGGTTTGCCAGTGGCGATATCCGAGCCGGCCGGTATGGATAAGGCAGATATCCTAACACATATTCATGAGACAGGCGGTCTGCTGGCCGGCAGTGGACAGCCTCTATTCGAAGCTGATCTGGATGCTGCTGTGTTCACCAGTATCAAGACTATAGATCCCGTTAGTCTTGCTATATTGGCCCAGTCGGCCAATCCGGAAGACCATAGCCCTGACCCGGCCTATTTACGTGCTGCTGATGCCAAAAAGGCAAAACCACTGTTGCCGGTGTCAGGGCTGTGACACAGGAATTTCTGGCAGTTACAGGGGATAATAGCGAGGGTGTCGCTCTGCTGAGCATATTGCATG
>JBNKGK010000184.1:0-6922 GCA_050289785.1 Kordiimonas sp. | reverse complement strand
CCCACTCCAACGGGGAATGCTTTCTCACCCTAAAAAGCGGCACAGAATTAAAAGTGAGCCGCTCCTACAAAGACGTGGTCGGCCGATTTTTGTAATCAATTTATAGATGTGCTGTGGATCGTGTGATAAGTGGTTATGTTGCAGGATAGAGTTGTATTTTTAAATTAAACTAGTTGGAGCTATAATGGTGCCGCAATTGAGTGACAAGCTAGCTCACGAAGAGTATGAGTTTACAAATGGTTGGTTTAGAAACAATATTGCTGTTTGGAATAATTGGATACCTCAATTAAAACCTAGGAGAATACTTGAAATTGGTTCTTTTGAGGGGCAGTCTACATGTTATCTTATTGAAAATGCAACAAAATGGCATGATGTAGAACTGCATTGCGTTGACACGTGGCAAGGTGGCATTGAGCATCAGAAAGCCGGGCTGCAGATGTCTGATGTTGAGAAAAGGTTCCAGAAAAACACAAAAATTGCCCAGCGCAAGGCTCTAAAAGAAGTTACATTGCAGTGCCATAAATCATATTCTCATGAAGCGTTAGCTAAATATCTTGCATCTGGTCAGTATGGTTATTTTGACCTTGTTTATATAGATGGATCCCATCAGGCTCCTGACGTGCTAACGGATGCGACCATGGCTTTTCCACTATTACGAGTTGGAGGTCTGTTAGTTTTTGATGACTATAGCTGGCACATGGAAAAATCTGGTCATCAAGACCTTATTAATATGCCTAAATTAGCGATTGATAGTTTCACCAGCATTTTTCAGCGAAAAATCCGAATGCTGAATTACCCTATGCGGCAAGTGTATCTTGTCAAAGAAAGTATATAAATTCTCAACAGCACCAATGAGTTCTATTTTGATTAAAAGGAAGTTCAGGGTTTTGTAATATGCCTGTTTGCGATACACCACATCAGAATGTTGTATGGGAACAGCATATCCCATTTCTCAAAAAGTTTATATCCGGGCAGAAAGAAGGTGAAAAGGCTCGTCTTCAGGAACTCCGCAACCAAGCATATCAAATTGTTAAAGCTGCCTCGTTAAAAGTAACAGTGATAATGCCTGTTTGGAATCGTGCGCACACGGTAATTCATGCCTTGGAGTCTGTGTTTGCCCAAAACTACTCGGCATATGAAGTTCTTGTTTGCGATGATGGAAGCCAAGACAAGACCGTTGAGGTGATACATGAGGCATTTCCCGAAAAAATCGAGTCGGGAGAGTTGAAAATTTTATAAGGAAGTCACGGGGGGGTGTGCGTTGCGCGTAATCGTGGATTGTTGGCTTCTCAAGGGGAGCTGATTGCCTATTTAGATAGTGATAATGTTTGGGTGCCGGATTACTTGCTGTTCATGGTTGCGATGTTTGCTCAAAATTATAAACTGGAGGCAGCCTATGCTGCTATGAAGGTTTTTAATAGAGATTTGGGTAGAAAATACATATTTGCACAACCGTATGATAGGAGAAAGTTGCTTACCGCAAATTTCATTGATCTAAATGTTTTTATGCATAGGAGGACATTATATGAGGAATATGGGGGATTTAATGAAACTCTTGACCGGTTGGTTGATTGGGAATTGATCATACGCTATACAAGGCAGGTATCAGCCCCACTGATACCTTTTGTTGGCGTGCTATACTATATTGACAAGATTAGGTTGGGGAATATTTCGACAACAAAAAATTATAATGAAAACCGCGACAAGATATATCAATTTCATAATAAAGAGCGGCAGCAAATGAGGCTTGGCTTATCTGATGTCTAAATTCAGGTAAGAATAGAATCTACAACCACAACCTGTTTCAGGCAATGAAAGTGATCAGACCTCAGGCATCCATTCGCTCAGTCGTGGGCCTATGCGCACTGGCTCTATGCGTTTGGCGAGGCGGTTCTGTCACCTGTTTCCACAAAGGTGCCGCACACTGTGCCCAGGCCGTCTGTCAGGGAAAATCTGTCAGTCGCAGTTATTTAGCTTTTTTGTTGTGAACTATGCTATTCCGTTGACCACATAGGGAAAAGCCTAGGGTGACAAGTAGGTTGGTGCTGCACATGAAAAATACTGTTCTTTTTATTGATGATTTAGCTCCTAACCCGAAATATGGCGCTGGTTTTGGTCGGGCTAAAAATATTGTTGATGCGGTGCTAAAGTCGGGTCTCAATGTCATCATCTACGTAAGGGCTCGCCGTCCTCTTGATCGGGATTGCGCTAGCTTTTGGCCTAAAGAGCGACTTCGGGGGTTTTATGAAGAGGATATGGCTCTGCCCCTGCTTCTGGAAAAATATGGGTCAATTTTATGTGCTGTATGGGTTTCAAGGGCCGCTAATATCACTCGATATGCAGATTGTCTCATATCGTGGGCGGAAAAGGCTCAGGATATAATTTTGATTGCTGACACTGAAGCTATAACCAGTACTCGGAAACTTTCTCGCCGAATGGATATTTATGATGAAAAGAATATGGGGGAAGTGGAGCCTCTGATCAGGCAAGAATTGTTTGCAATGCAGGCTTTTGATTATGTGGTCTGTGTGAGCGATCTTGAAATAACTATGGTATGCAGGATTTATCCTGAACAACGATATATCAAACTAGGCCATTGTTTTCAGCCGCTGAAGGTTATGGCGGGCTTTGAAGATCGCCAACACTTTTTGTTTCTTGGTGCTTTTCACGCAGCAGATTCACCAAATATGGACTCTGTGATCTGGTTTATGGATTATGTCTGGCCTCATATTCAAGAGAGGCTTCCCAATGCAGAGTTTCACATTGCAGGATATTTGGGTTCCCGTATCAGGTTTCCTATGCGTATGAAGGGTAGGTGCCGTGTTTTGGGAAGGGAAGATGATCTGGCTGCGTGTTTCTCCAAATATCGCGTCTTTGTTGCGCCGACAAGATATGCTGTTGGGGTGCCCCATAAGGTACACCAGGCAATGGCTCTCGGGCTACCATCTGCGGTGACAGATATTTTAGCCAAACAACTTGCTCCTGCAGAAGGTAGCCGCCCTTTCCTGCATGCACCTATAGATCCGGAGCGCTTTGCAGATATCTGTGTTCGGTTATATTCTGATCAAAATCTTTGGCAGCAAGTTCAAAATGATGCTTGGCAATATATTGAAAGCTATTGTGCGCCTGACAAATTCGAGCAAACTGTTAAACAGCTTGTTGTAAGGGGTGACTGACCTCAAATCACTGGCATCCACTCGCTCAGTCGTGGGCCTATGCGCACTGGCTCTATGCGTTTGGCGAGGCCGGTTCTGTCATCTGTTTCCACAAAGGTGCCGCACACTGTGCCGGGGCCGTCTGCCGGGGAAAATCGTTCTTTGTTCATTTTGGTGAGGAAGCGGCTGATTGGCTCGGTTTTATCCATGCCGATCACGCTGTTATAATCGCCGCACATGCCTGCATCTGTCTGGTAGGCGGTGCCGCTGTCCAGTATCTGGCAATCTGCTGTTGGCACATGGCTGTGTGTGCCCACCACAAAGCTCACCCGGCCATCCAAATAATGGCCCATGGCCATTTTCTCTGATGTGGCTTCTCCGTGAAAATCCACAATAATGGCATGGGCGGTTACGCCCAGTCTGTATTGTTTTAAAATGGTATCAGCCGTACGGAAGGGGCATTCCATGGGGTTCATAAACACGCGCCCCATCAGGCTCAGCACCAGCACCTTTTTGCCGCGCGGGGCATCATAAAGCGCATAGCCGCGCCCCGGTGTGCCCTCCGGGTAGTTGGCGGGGCGCAGGATACGGTTATCCGTGCCCATGCTGCTCAGCACTTCTTTTTGGTCAAAGCTGTGGTTGCCACCTGAAAGCACATCAGCGCCGGCCTGTATCACCTGGCCTGCAATTTTGCTGGTCAACCCGAAGCCGGAGGCAGCGTTTTCAGGGTTTACTACCACAAAATCCAGTTTCAGTTTTTCTCTCAGGGTGGGCAGCGCCTCAATGGCCGCTGTTCTGCCAGAACGGCCCACCAAATCCCCTAAAAACAAAAGTCGCATCTTATAATTATTCTTTCTTGTTTTTCTTACTTTTTTGATCGGGGCAAAATCACCCCGGCTTCTGTAATCACGCCCTGCAAGGGCCAATCATGGCCTTCTCTGGGTAGTTTGTCCACAATCTGGGCGCCATAAGCAAAGCCAAAAGCTTTTATGTCTGTGTGGGCAGCCAAGGTGCGGTCATAAAAGCCGCCGCCCCAGCCAAGGCGGTAGCAATCAGCGTCATAGGCAAGGAGCGGCACAATCAGCGCATTGGGCACCACCTCTGGGGCATCGCCTGTCGGTTGCAGGGTGCCGTGGCTGCCATCCACCAAAGGGTCCCCTTGCCCCCAGCGGCGGAAACTGAGCGGGGCATCCGCCTTCGTGACCACAGGCAGGGCGAGGCTGTAACCTGCCTGCTCCAGCGCCAGCATCAGGAAGCGGGGGTCTATCTCATCCGCCATCGGCCAGTAAGCGCCAATAATGGCATGTTTTTCAAAGCTGGAGAACAGCTTCAGGCCGTGCTCTGCCGCTTGCTCTGCTGCTTGAAGGCCATGCATTTCTGTTGCCCCTGCCCGGATGCGTTTGGCTTCAGTCCGTAAGGCCTGTTTATCTGTCTGGCTTGTCATAGATCGATACTATTATGTTGAAGATACATCGCCAGCCCACTCTCCCGGCCCAACCGCCCCTAGTGTATCCTGTCGGGTGGTTGGGCCGGGGGAGTGGGCTGGTGCCGAATTCCGACAAAGTCGGAGTAATCAGGTGCGGGACCACCTCTGCCGTTTCGACGTTTGTACCCTCCGGAACCTGATAAATCAGGTGGGCGCCGTATGAAAGGAACCACGATTCCAACCAGTGACAGCTCCCTAGAGGTGTTTATAGCCCCAGGGGTTACTCGTATCTACTCCGCACAGCGCAGTACCCGCACGCCTTGTTTAAGCTTTTACGAGCCGATCTGCAATCCCTTCTACTTCAGAAGCCACTTCATTCAGCACGGAAGCGAGGTCATCTTCCGTGAGCGCGCCCACAAGGCCAGTGCCTGTTTTGCCTTCCAGCGTGTCATGCAGTTCATCAGCAATCAGGATGGCAGACATTAAAAGAAGGCGGTTTTCCGCCACATGGCCCAGCTTTTCGGAAAGTTCTCTCGCTTTGCTATCCACATAGGCAGCCAGTTTTTGCAGCCGCGCCTCTTCTTCTTTCGCACAGGAAAGGGGGTAACTTTTGCCACTAATATTTACATGAATTTGTGCCATCTCAGGCTCCTTCCAACATGGTTTCAAGCTCGGCTATGGCTTTATCAAGTTCTGCTTTGATGCCGTCACGCTCGGCCTGCAGGGCAGCCACCTCATGGCGAAGGCGTGTATTTTCCGCCAGAAGCTGATGATCCACGCTGTCCTCCACGGGCTGAGGTGCCGCTTCTGTGGCATCGGCCTTTTGCTGCATCAGCTCCATTTCATCCTGCAGGGTGGCATATTGGCGCTTCAGAAGCTGATAATTCTGTTCAAGGGTGGCTTTTTCAGCCTGCAGCTCGGCAAGGCGCTCATCGTCGTCTGTGGAAGCCATGTCACTGGCGGAGGAGGAAAGGGCGAGTGTTGCAATTTGCTCATGCAGGTTCAGGTTTTCTGCTTCAAGGCGGGACAGCTTTGTGCTCATTTCAGCCTTTTCATCGGCGATGGTTTTTGCTGTTAAAAGCCCTTCTCTGGCGCTGGCCACCCCGTGGGCGAGCCGGGAGAGAGCTGTCTCGAGTCGCGTACGTGCGGTCTCCAGTGCGTCATTTTTTGCCGTGTCTGTCATCTTGCCGTTTCCTGATGCTATGGCTACCCAGTTGCGAGGGAGCACCCCGCGCAATTTGGCTTGTTTCCGCCAAAGATAGGGCTTTCTGTGCTGGTGCGTCAATCATACTGATGGGGGGAAAGTGAATTAAGTAGCATGATATATGCATGAATAGGGCAGTAGGTGTTGACTAGAGCGACCTTCCCCGCCATTTTGGCGCAAAATTTTTGCCGCCATATCCAAAGCCCCCGGACCTGCGTCTGGGGCCAGACATAAGTTGTTGACATGCACGATACTGATATCAGCCAAGATGACCTCGTTATGAAGCGCATGGCAAGTGCCATTCGTGTTCTTTCCATGGATGCCATTCAAAAGGCAAATTCGGGCCACCCCGGTATGCCTATGGGGATGGCTGATGTAGCCACCGTGCTCTTTAGCAAGTTTATGAAGTTTGACCCAGCCTGGCCAACATGGCCAAACCGTGACCGCTTTGTGCTGTCTGCCGGTCATGGCTCCATGCTGATCTATTCTCTCCTGCACCTTACAGGTTATGAGCGCCCGACAATGGAAGATATTAAAAACTTCCGTCAGATGCACAGCCCAACTGCGGGCCACCCGGAATTTGGTGAGTGCCCCGGTGTAGAGACAACAACAGGGCCGCTTGGCCAGGGTCTGGCTACTTCTGTAGGCATGGCGATTGCTGAACGTCTTTCCAATGCCGAGTTTGGTAGCGAGATCACGGATCATTACACTTATGTGCTGGCGGGTGATGGCTGTTTGATGGAGGGCGTAAGCCAGGAAGCTATCTCTCTTGCCGGGCACCTGAAACTTTCAAAACTGATCCTCCTGTGGGATGACAACAGCATTTCCATTGATGGCTCCACTGATCTTTCCACCAGTGAAGATATGCAGGGCCGCTTTGACGCGGCTGGCTGGCATGTGCAAACGGTTGATGGCCATGATATGGAGTCAATCGAGGTTGCCATTCGTCTGGCGCAGGAAAGTGATCAACCTTCCATGATCGCCTGCAATACCACAATTGGTTTTGGTGCGCCAAACAAGCAGGGTACATCTGCCACCCATGGTGCTCCGCTCGTTGATGATGAAATTGCAGCAACGCGTGAGTTTCTTGACTGGGAAGCGGCATCATTTGAACTGCCGGAAGATGTGCGCAAGAAC
>JBNKGK010000183.1:0-6965 GCA_050289785.1 Kordiimonas sp. | reverse complement strand
CATTGCCGATCGCATCTGCAAGCCGGGTTTTCACCTCTTCGATTTCCATGCCTGGAAAAATCCGGCAATTGACGGTCGCGGTGGCCGTCTGCGGCAACGCGTTTTCAGCATGACCGGCGTTGAGCATGGTGGCGGTACAGAGGCGGATTTGGACCTGCTGGTCATCTACAGCCCGCCCTATAGAGAAGCACTGAAATACGGGTAGGGAAGAGAAAATGAGACAGCGGGGAAACCGTAAATTCTGGCGTAAAAATGCCATTGTCGCTTTGGGGCTAGGCTTGTTGGTTGCCTGTTCACCCACCGAACAGGCACAGCAAGAAAAAGCCAGTTCTGACACAGGCTTCAGGCGAGAGACAACAGCGGGTGCGGTTGTTGGTTTCAAGGATGAGAAAACAGGCAGTCATGCCTGGCTCGGTATGCCTTTCGCGGCGCCCCCTGTGGGGGATTTGCGCTGGCGGGCCCCAACCCCCGTTAAGCCATGGTCAGGGGATCGGCAGGCTATCAATTTCAGCAGTGAATGTGTGCAACCAGCCCCCGGCAATAAGGGGCTGACAGGGCAGGAAGATTGTTTGTATCTCAATGTCTGGGCACCCGCGACAGCCATCAAAAATGCGAGCCTGCCTGTGATGTTCTGGATTCATGGTGGCGGCAATATTACTGGGGCTGGCAGCCTGTATGATGGTGGTTTGCTGGCCGCCAAACAGGATGTGGTTGTTGTGTCTATCAACTACCGGATGGGGTATTTTGGTTGGCTTTCTCATCCTGCACTTGCCGGAAAAGAAGCAACACCGGAAGATCGTTCCGGCAATTTCGGTACGCTTGATATGATCGCCGCGCTCAAGTGGACGCGTGATAATATCGCCGGTTTTGGCGGTGATCCAGACAGGGTGATGGTTTTTGGTGAATCCGCAGGCGGGCTGAATACGCTTGCCATGTTGGTGTCGCCAAAGGCTAAGGGGCTTTTCCATCGGGCGATCAAACAAAGTGGGGCCGTGTGGCAGTATAGCCATGAAGAGGTTGAGCATTTTGTGGATGATCCGGTGTCACCTGGCCACCCTATGAGTTCACCGGAGCTTTTGCTGCAACTGCTTCAAATTGATGGGCTGGCTAGCGATCGAGCCAGTGCCAAGGCGCGCTTGGCTGCCATGGCAGATGCAGAAATTGCGGCCTATCTGCGCAGCAAATCCTACGCCCAGATAGATGATGGCATGAAGGCGGCAGGCAATGCTAACGGCCTTGTGATTGCCGACGCAATGAATGCTGTTGATTCCGCCCCTCGTATGATTGGTGACGGTGCTGTTCTGCCCAAGGCAGACTTTATAGACACAATCAAAAGCGGCCATCACAATAAAGTGCCTGTCATGATTGGCAACACCCGGGATGAAGTGAACCTGATGTTGCAGTGGATGGATAGTTATGTCCGCAAGGAAGAGGGGCGTATCATCATTCGGGATGAGAAACGCTATAATCTCTCTGCAGACTTTATCGACCGCTTGTATCAGTCTGTTTACAGCGATGCCTATGCGGATGCTTTGATGCAGGCTCAGGAAGAGCCTGTCTTTTCCTACCGTTTTGACTGGGACGAGCAACCTGTTGTGGATGGTGTGGATAAAAGCGTGCTTTTGGGCGCAGCACATGCGCTTGAAATTCCTTTTGTGTTTGGTGTGGATCAATTGAACGGTCTGGAAGATCTGCCCGGTGTGAAAAAGGCAGATTTCAATGGGCCGGGTTATGCCCCTTTATCTGAAGCCATGATGTCATACTGGGCGGAATTTACGGCAGCGGGTAGCCCCGGTAAGGGCAGAAAAGGCCAGCAGCCTGAGTGGACAGCCCGCAACGCAGATGGCGCCAAAACCATGCTTCTGGATACCCCTCTGGATAAGGGCCTGAGAATGGCTGACCTGACAAGGGACAGGGAAACGGTGGTTGCCCAGATGGCCATAGACCCACGGCCTGAAAACCAGCAGGAGCGCTGCAGGCTTTATGAGGATGTGTACAAAATTTTTTATAACACGCGCCATGCCCTTATGACGGAAGAAGAATATACGGCGCTGACAGAGGGTGTCTGTGAGACAGATCAGGAGGTGAAAAAATAACCATGCCTGATGATAGTCTATATTTAAAGCCACTTTCCGAACTGAATGTTGTTGATTTCGGGCATTATTATTCTGGCCCCATGGTGGGCATGACATTGGCTGATCAAGGCGCCAATGTGATCCATATAGAACAGCCTGACGGGCCAGAACTGGCAAGCCAGCAATACAGGCTTTTGCACCGCAATAAAAACCAACTCAAACTGGATTTGAAGACAGAAGAGGGTCGGCAATTTGCCCTTGATCTGATTGAAAAAGCAGATGTTGTGATAGAAAATTTCAGGCCCGGCGTAATGAAACGTCTGGGCCTCGATTATGCCAGTGTGAAAAATGCTAATCCCGGCCTTATTTACCTTTCCCTGCCGGGTTTCCCGTCAACAGATAAAGAACGGGCCCCTATTCAGGCATGGGAAGGTGTGGTCTCTGCAGCCATGGGTACATACACTCATATGCACCTGCAGCGCCATGCGCTTGATTTTCCACCTGTTTATAGCTGGGTGCCTCTGCTTTCCGTTTATGCGGGGTTAAACGGTGTGATTGCCGTGATGGCGGCGTTATTGGCGCGGGAAGAACATGGCGTGGGCACCGTGCTGGAAGTGCCGATGGCAGACGCGGCGCATATAAGCCTTATCCGCGAGCTGTTGTTCCAGACACCTGATCGTGTGGCAGGCAGCGTGCCAGAGCTTTACAAACCCATGCAATATCACAAAGGGGATAGCGCAGAGGTTATTGCGGAGAAACTGGAGAAAGCCGGGCAGGAAATGCTCACAACCATGCCGACGGAAGCCGTTTATGAATGTGCTGATGGCAAAACCATACTGGTGGGGACCTTCTTCATGCGCCATCTGGTGGGCCGTTTCATCAAGGCCATTGGGTTGGAGCAGAAACTAAAGCAGGAAGGTTTTGTCAATGAGGGCATGTTTTCTGTCGCTCTGGATAACAACCTCAGTAATGCCTCGCAACTGAGTAATGAGCGGCGTTATCGTTTGGCCGAGCTTATTAAAGAAGCCTTCAAAACCAAAACAGCGGATGAATGGGAAACCATTCTGGCAGAAGCCGGTGTGATGGTTGCTGTTGTGCGCACCCGCACGGAGTGGATGGCGCTGGACCCTCTGATGAAAGGCGGCGTGTTCGCCAAACAGAAAGATGGCTCGGCTGAGCTTGTAGTGCCGGGGCGTGTTGGTAGCGTTGGTCTCTGGGCGCAAGAGGGTGATGAGAGTTTCGGGGAGGCGGCCTATATTGATACCGCTACGGCAGACAGTCTGTTCACACCGAGAAAACAGACACAGATGGGAGGGACACCCAAAAAACTGAAAAAAGGTGATCTGTTAAAAGGTGTGAAAGTGGTGGATATGTCCAATGTGCTGGCCGGGCCTGTGGGTGGCTGGACACTGGCGGGTTACGGCGCTGATGTGGTCAAGCTGGATCATACAGAAAGCTATAGCTATCCACTGATTATTGTTACTGGCCTTATCATCACTCAGGGCAAGCGCAGCATCATTGTGGATATGAAAACCGCCGCTGGCCGCAAGGTGTTTGAGCAGCTGGTGGCAGGGGCTGATCTTGTCACTCATAATGTGGTAGGCGATACAGCCCTTCGTTTGGGCGTCAGCCAGGATCAGTTGGAGGCGCTTAATCCGGATATTGTGAGCTGTCAGCTTTCCTGTTTTGGTGGTACGCGGCAGGGCGGTTGGGAAAATCGGGTTGGTTTTGACGGCACGGCTCAGGCAGCCTGTGGTATTATCGAGCAATATGATGGGGGCCACGGTGCCGGTAAAACGGCTGATATTGTGGCGGGGTTCTGTCAGGCTTTCACCTCTATTCTCGGCCTCTATGTGAAACGCAAAACTGGCAAGGGCTGCGTCACCCGCACCTCTCTTGCTCAGGCCATTAACTATAGCCAGCTTCCCTTTGCTATTGCTGAGAATGGCAGTTCGGATTGGGGTGAGCCACGGGGCCAGCTGGCTGTTGGCCCTGCTCCCTGGCAGCGTCTGTATGAATGTGGGGACGGCTGGGTGTTTGCTGGGGCACGAGAAAAGGATGCGGCGGCTCTGGCCGAGCTTGTGACAGGCCAACCCGGTGGTGATGAAGAGGCCATGGTCGCAGCTTTTGCGGAGGATAGTGCGAGCAACTGGCAGGATAAATTGCTGACGGCTGGTTTTGGCTGTCATGTGGTGCGCTCAGCGGATGATATTTATGATCAGGCCGCAGTTCGTGCTGTGCCTAATGAAACAGGGGAAGAGCAGGCGGCAGATCATTTTGAAGTGATCACCTGGGAAAATCACCCCTGTGGCCGCTCTGTCAGCACCGCTACACCAAGCTGGGTGCGTGTGGGCGAGGACCATAGCTATCTGCGTCTTGCTCCGGCCCCGCGTATCGGTGAGCAGACCCCCGATATTCTGCGTGAACTGGGTTATGGCGATGAGGAAATAGAAACCCTCATCCGCATTAAGGCCGTTCATGAGTATCTGCCCATACTGGGCCAGAATTCCTACTTTTCGCCAGGCGATAGTTTTGCCGGATATGGCGTGAGAAAATAATGCGAAAATTATGTAAGTGATTGGAGATACACTATGTTAATGCATGAAGTCCTGGCAGATGCTGCCAGTAAATATAGCGATAATATCGCGTTTGACGCGCCTGATGGCACCTTCACCTTCACCGAATTTCAAGATCGGGTAAACAGGCTGGCAGGTGCCTTGCAGAAGCTTGGCCTCAAGAAAGGTGACCGGATATCCATTCTGGCACCAAACTGTGCCAACTATATTGCCTTCCACTATGCCACATCCACTATTGGTGTGCTGTTCCACGTGCTCAACACACGCCATGTGGTTGGTGAAATGTCTTTCATGTTGAACAATGCTGAAACATCAGCCCTGATCCTGCATGAAGAATTTGCCGATAAACTGGATGAACTGAAAGAAGTATGCCCTTCCATCCAGTTTGTGGTTGGTATTGGTGATGTGCCTGGCGCAGATTATAGCGCAGATGAACTGGTTGAGGCCAATTATCCGCTTACGCCGGTCACGGATATCGAAATTGATCATCCTATTTTGTTGATCTACACCAGCGGCACAACAGGCAGGCCAAAGGGTGCGCTGCAAACCCATAAGGGTTCAGTTTATATTGACCGTATTACGGCGGCCCAGTTTGAAGCAACGCCAGATGATGTTTATTATGCTTTCATGCCTTATTTTCACCAGGCAGGTCTGATCCGTACACGTGCGGTTCTCAGAAATGGTGGCCAGAGCACTATGCTGGCACAGCAAGATCCGGAAACAGTAGCCCGCTTCCTTATTGAAAAAGGCGTGAGCATCACCATGCTGGTGCCACCTTATGACGGTAAGCTGGTAGAAATTTCTGAGCGCGATGGCTTGAGCCTCGATAAGCTGCGTCTTATCGTTGGTGGCGGTGGTATGGGTGAGGCCCATGCGAAACGCATTGAAGCATTCTGTAAGAAAGCCAATTGTAGTTATATGGGTATCTATGGTCAGACAGAAGTGACAGGCCCTTCACTTGGACTTTTCTCTGAAGAATATTTCAAGCGCCCGACCAGCTGTGGTAAGGCTTTCCCTGAAGCGGAAGTACAGATTTGGGAAGATGGCAAAGAAGCACCACGTGGCACCATTGGTGAAATCATGTTCCGTTCTCCTGGCTGTATTCCTGGCTATTGGCGCAACGAAGAAGCAACCAAAAACCTGTTCACAGGTGAGTGGCTTCACACGGGTGACCTCGCGATTATGGACGAGGATGGCTATGTTCATTTTATGGACCGCAAAAAAGAACTGATTAAAACTGGCGGTGAAAACGTGTATCCTGCTGAGGTAACAGCGGTGATTGGGCAGCACCCTGATGTGGTGGACCTGCTTATTTTGGGAGCGCCAGATGCCACTTGGGGCGAGGCCGTTTGTGCGGCAATCGTGCTGAAGCCAGGGGCCACAATGACACAGGAAGAACTTAAAGAATTCTGCAAAGGAAAACTGGCAGGTTATAAGATTCCCAAGAAAATGAAGGTCATGGATGCAATTCCTCGCAGTTTTTCCGGAAAACCAGAAAAACTTAAGTTGAAAGAATTGTTTATCGACCCAGTTAAAGAAACAGTATAAAAAGCAGCATTTCAGGACTTAAGGACTATAAGTTTATGACCGATGCACTCGCATTAGCGCAGCTATTCTCTGTAGCAGGCAAGGTTGCCATCGTAACCGGTGGTTCCCGCGGGATTGGCGAAATGATTGCTGAAGGATTTGTGAAAAATGGTGTTCGCACCTACATCACATCCCGTAAAGCGGATGATTGCCAGGCCACTGCTGAGAGGCTTTCTGCTTTTGGCGAGTGCATTGCGCTTCCTCACGATATCTCCTCCATGAGCGGCATTGAAGCCTTTGTGGAGGAGTTTTCAAGGAAGGAAGATAAGCTTCATATCCTGGTCAATAATGCTGGTGCCGCCTGGGGCGAAGAGCTCGAAAAATTCCCGGAAGGGGGATGGGACAAGATCATGAATTTGAATCTTAAATCCCCTTTCTTTCTTATTCAGAAACTGTTGCCGCTGATGAAGTCAGCGGCCAGCGCGGAAGACCCCGCGCGCGTGATCAACACAACATCCGTGAATGGCATCACCAATTCACATATGGATAATTATTCATACACCGCCAGCAAGGCGGGGTTTAATCACCTCACCAAACATCTGGCGACCCGTCTGGCTAGAGACAATATCAATGTGAACGCCATTGCCCCCGGTTATATGGATACGGATATGACGGAAGCGCTGGTTAATGATGAAGCACGGAATAAGGGTATTCTGGCGCGGATTCCTGCTGGTCGTTGGGGCAAAGCAGAGGATTTGAAAGGCGCGACTATCTTTTTGGCCTCCTC
>JBNKGK010000182.1:0-6987 GCA_050289785.1 Kordiimonas sp. | reverse complement strand
TGGGCCACGTTTTTTGTCTGGCCTCTCTTGCCCTGCGCAAAGTGAAGCTATGAAATGCCATCACGGATGTCACCTATCTAAATGCATAAACATGCTATCGTGGTTAGCACTTTGTTAAGGTTGTTGCACAGTTGCAACAGCAGGCCGAGAGAGCCTGTAAAACCGTGGTAATTACCAAGAAAAAAAGACCTTTCTGCACTTAATGTAAGAAAGGCATTGCCAAATATGCTTTGGGTCGGCAAAAGGGGCGTTGGCTTCGGGTAAGCCATATTGGTTATTTAAATGTTACTACGAATTTTGGAAGACCTCTTATAATGCGTATTAGCCGCTATTTTCTACCTACCCAGAAGGAAACGCCGACAGAGGCACAAATTGCGTCTCACCGTTTGATGTTACGCGCCGGCATGGTCCGCCAGGGAGCTGCTGGCATATATTCCTGGCTGCCGCTGGGCCTTCGGGTGCTGAGGAAAGTGGAACAGATTATCAGGAAAGAGCAAGATAGAGCTGGAGCTCAAGAATTGCTGATGCCAACTATCCAGTCTGCTGATCTGTGGATAGAAAGCGGGCGATATGAGGACTATGGCAAAGAGATGCTTCGCATTGAAGACCGCCATGGCAGGGCTATGCTTTATGGCCCTACCAATGAGGAGATGGTCACGGACCTTTTCCGTAAGGAAGTGAAGTCATATCGCGACCTTCCTAAAAGCCTATATCATATCCAATGGAAGTTTCGTGATGAGATTCGCCCTCGCTTTGGTGTTATGCGCGGTCGTGAGTTTCTTATGAAAGATGCCTACAGCTTTGACCTGTCGCATGAAGATGGCGTGAAGTCATACAATGCCATGTTTGTCGCTTATCTACGTACTTTTGCCCGGCTGGGGTTGAAGGCAATTCCCATGCGGGCTGATACGGGGCCTATCGGTGGTGACCTAAGCCATGAATTTATCATCCTCGCAGGTACGGGTGAAAGCGAAGTCTTTTTCCATAAAGGCTTCAATGACATGAGCGCACCGGTAGATGAAATTGATTATTCAGCCGATTTGCAGCCTGTTGTTGATGAGTGGACCAAGCTTTATGCAGCAACAGAAGAAATGCATGATGCAGAGGCGTGCCCTGTTAGCAAGGATGATCTCGTCGTTGGCAGGGGTATTGAGGTTGGTCATATCTTCTTTTTCGGTGAAAAATATTCCCGCCCTATGAATGCGACCGTGCAAGGCCCTGACGGTAGCACAGCCTATGTGCAAATGGGTTCATACGGTGTGGGCGTGTCTCGCCTTCTAGGGGCAATTATTGAAGCAAGCCATGATGATGACGGTATTATCTGGCCAGAATCAGTGGCGCCATTTAAGATTGGTTTGTTGAACCTTGGGGCAAAAGATGCCGATTGCACCGCTGCCTGTGACAAGCTTTACACAGAGCTGCAGGCAGCTGGTGTGGAAGTTTTGTATGATGACAGGGATGACCGGGCAGGCGCTAAATTTGCCAATATGGACCTGATTGGACTGCCATGGCAGGTGGCTATTGGTCCTCGTGGTATGAAAAATGGCGTTGCAGAGGTTAAAAACCGCGCAACCGGTGAACGCGAGGAAGTGGCTCTGGTTGATATTGTAGCCAAATTCAAGGCCTGAACAGGGATAGTGGATGCTATTAGCAACAGGGTATGAATGGACCATTGCGCGTCGCTATCTGGCGGCTCGTAATCGTGATCGTTTCATCTCTGTAACTGCAGCGCTTTCTGTCGCGGCTATCGCTCTCGGGGTGGCCGCTCTGATTGTTGTTATGGCTGTCATGAATGGCTTTCGTGCGGAGCTGATGGATAAGATCCTTGGTTATCATGGCCATATTCTAATTCAAGGCTATGATAACAGCATTAGCGACTATAACAGCATTATTGATGATGTTCAGAAGGTGGAGGGCGTCGTTAAGGTGATGCCTTTTACTGAGTCTCAGGTAATGCTCATTAAATCGGGCCGTGCCTGGGGGGCCGTAGTTCGAGGTATTCCCGATAGCTATTTTACACCAGACAAGCTAAATGTAGCAAAGGTACTTGATGGAAAGCTGGAAGATGCCCCGAAAATAGGCGGCATTGTGGTAGGCTCACAGATAGCATCCCGCTTTGGTGTAGGGGCTGGAGATGAGCTAACAATTGTCAGCCCTAATACCATCAGTACACCTTTTGGTTCTACATTAAGGTATATATCTTATCCTATTGCAGCAGTTGTAGAAATCGGCGTTTATCAATTTGATGAAACCTTTGTGGGTATGCCCCTTGCGGAGGCACAACGTTTCTTCCGGATTGGCGATACTGTTTCTAATATAGAACTGTTTCTAGATGAACCCGAATCTGTTGACACCCTGGGACCTGTTATTACGGCCAAGGTGGATAACAGGGCTTATGTACGCACATGGCGCAGCTTCAATCAGGCACTGGTTGGGGCACTGCAGACAGAACGGGTTATGATGTTCATTGTTGTGGGCCTCATTATTGTGGTGGCCGTGTTTAATATATCGTCAAGCATGTTCATGTTGGTGAAGGATAAGGCGAGTGACATAGCCATTTTGCGCACCCTCGGTGTTACAGAAGCAGGCATTAAACGTGTTTTTGTCACCATGGGGCTCACACTTGGTGTTCTTGGCATTGGCATTGGTTGCCTGTTAGCCAGTTTGTTCATTGCTAATATTGAAGCTATTAAAGACGGTATTGAATATGCTTTTGGCTTGAATATGTGGGACCCTGCGGTACGGTTTATCACCAGCATCAGGGCTGAGGTGGACTGGTTTGAGGCGGGATTGACCATAGCAATTGCAATTCTGCTTTCTTTTATTGCCGCGGTTATCCCTGCGCGTCGGGCGGCAAAACTCAATCCCGTTGATATCTTAAGGTATGAGTAGGATAGATCATGCCTGAAACTATATTGCAGACCAAAGGTTTAAGACGTCAGTTTACTCAGGGTCACAAAACTCTTGAGGTGTTAAAGGGCGTTGACCTTGAGGTGAAATCTGGAGAGTTGGTGGCCTTGGTTGGGGCCTCCGGTTCTGGTAAATCTACACTTCTGCAGATAGCGGGCCTTCTTGATACAGCCACATCTGGCAGCCTCATCATTGCTGGTGAAGATGTTACCAATATGAAGGATGAGGGTCGCACCCGCTTGCGCCAGAAAACACTTGGTTTTGTTTATCAGTTTCATCATTTATTGCCAGATTTTACGGCACTCGAGAACGTTCAAATGGCTCTGCAGATACAGGGGCTGAAGCTAGCGAAAGCGCAAAGTGAGGCAGCGGATATTCTAGCCGAAATTGGGCTAGAAGACAGGCTTGATCACACGCCCTCACGCCTTTCAGGCGGCGAACAGCAAAGGGTGGCTATTGCTCGTGCCCTAGCGGGAAATCCTGCCCTGTTGCTAGCAGATGAACCAACGGGTAATCTGGACGAGGAAACGGCCGGACGGGTGTTTAATCTGCTGGTGTCAATGGTTCGCAAAAAAGGATTAGCGGCTCTTATTGCTACTCATGACACGAGCTTGGCTGATCAAGCTGATCGCAAGTTACGTCTCACTGACGGTCTTTTGAGTTGATATCGAGCCTCACCGGCTATAGCAGTAAACTTGGCGCAGGTAGCAATCGTTGGGTAGCAGAGGGATGGAACTTTCCTTTTCAGGGACTAATTGGCTGGCTCTGCCTCTGGCAACGCTTATTTATATGATGGTTGGAGCAATCTGATTACAGGTTGGCGTTGATTATTTAAATAGGGTTTATTCATGGGATACGCAGAGTTTGTTCATTTAAGGGTCCATACAGCTTACTCTCTCTCTGAGGGGGCTATCCATGTAAAAGACCTGATCAAACAGTGCGTTGGTCACCACATGCCTGCTGTGGCGATGACAGACACGAACAATATGTTTGCGGCTCTGGAGTTTTCAAGCGTGGCAACTGACGCAGGTGTGCAGCCGATTGTTGGTGTCACCCTGCATATTAAAAACCCTTATCGGGATGAAAACAGCCGGAGTAAAACACAGCCAGACCCGGATGAGCTGGTTCTGCTCGCACAGACAGCAGATGGCTATAAAAATCTGATGAAAATTGTCTCAAAAGGTCATTTGGAAAGCGATGCCAAAGAAGGCGTGCAATTCCCTCTGGCAGACCTTGAAGGACTTACGGAGGGGGTAATCTGCCTAACCGGTGGCCCTACTGGACCGGTTGGCTGGCTTCTGCAGTCTGGTCTGCATGATGAAGCCGAAAAATGCCTGCTTGATTTGAAGCGTTTCTTTCAAGATAGGCTCTATGTAGAAATTGAACGCCACGGTACGGATTCTGAGCTTGCTACAGAAGAGCATTTCCTTGATCTCGCTTACAAGCATGATTTGCCTATTGTCGCGACCAACAGGCCGTTTTTTGTTGGCCCTGACATGTATGAGCCCCATGACGCGCTTCTGTGCATGGCAGAAAGCACTTATGTGGCGGTGAAAGACAGGCGCAAGCTAAACCCGGAATATCGTTTCAAAACAGCCGAAGAAATGATGGAACTGTTTAAAGATATTCCTGAAGCCATTGAAAATACAATGAATATCGCGCATCGCTGTGCGTACAAAGTTGACAAGATTGCGCCGCTGTTGCCGAACTTCACCCGGGGCCTTGATGTCTCAGAGGCTGAGCTCTTGCGCCAGCAATCAGAGGAGGGCCTGCGCGAGCGCCTGGATTTCAAGGCGAAGGAAGAAGGCCTCACGCCCGGCAAAGACCAGGAAGAGTGGGAAAAAGAATATTGGGAACGGCTAGATTATGAGCTCGGCATCATTAACCAGATGGGTTTTCCCGGTTACTTTCTCATCGTAGCGGATTTTATTCAATGGGCGAAAGACCATAACATACCGGTAGGGCCGGGCAGGGGGTCTGGTGCCGGGTCAGTTGTGGCCTGGGCGCTGAAAATTACCGACCTTGATCCCTTGCGCTTTTCCCTGCTGTTTGAGCGATTTTTGAACCCGGAACGGGTTTCCATGCCAGACTTTGATATTGACTTCTGTCAAGATAAGCGGGAGCAGGTAATCCGTTATGTGCAGGATAAATATGGTTATGACCATGTGGCACAGATCATCACTTTTGGTAAACTACAGGCACGTGCCGTTGTAAAAGCTTGTGGTCGCGTGATGCAGCAACCACATCCTGTGACAGACCGCCTGTCCAAAATGATCCCTAACGATCCGGGTAGCGCTATGTCGCTCAAAGAAGCGATTGATAGCGAGCCACGCCTACAGAAAGAAATTGCCTCAGATGAGCTGACAGCAAAGGTGATGGAAAGGGCGCTGAAGCTGGAAGGCTTTTATGCCCATTCTTCCACTCACGCTGCCGGTGTTGTGATTGGCGATAGGCCTTTAGACCAGCTCGTACCGCTCTACCGTGATCCCAAATCAGACATGCCGGTCACCCAGTTCAATATGAAATGGGTGGAATTGGCTGGGCTTGTGAAATTTGACTTTCTCGGCCTGAAAACACTAACTGTGCTGGATAGAGCTGTTGATTATGTACGGGAAGAGCGAGGAATTGATATAGACCTTGCCGCTGTGCCGTTAGATGACAAGCCTGCCTATAAACTACTTGCCGCAGGAGATACGGCCGGTGTGTTCCAGCTCGAGAGTACGGGCATGCGCTCTGTGCTTAAAGGTCTGAAACCTGATGTTTTTGAGGATATTATCGCGATTGTGGCGCTCTATCGACCCGGTCCAATGGATAATATTCCCACTTTTGTAAACAGGAAACATGGTCGGGAAGAGGTCGAATATCCCCATGAGACACTCGAGGAAATTCTGAAAGAAACCTACGGCGTTATCATCTATCAAGAACAGGTGATGCAGATCGCGCAGGTGATGTCTGGCTACAGCCTTGGTGAAGCGGATATTTTGCGCCGCGCCATGGGTAAGAAGATTAAAGAAGAGATGGACAAGCAGCGGGGCCGTTTCTGTGAAGGCTCGGTCGAGCGCGGCATTGATGCTGAGAAAGCTAGTTACATCTTTGATCTTGTAACCAAATTCGCGTCATACGGTTTCAACAAGTCCCACGCGGCCGCCTATGCACTGGTGGCCTATCACACAGCCTATATGAAAGCGAATTTCCCAGCTGAATTTATGGCTGCGATTATGACGCTCGATATGGGAAATACCGACAAGCTGGCAGCCTTCAAACAAGAGCTGCAACGTTCCGAAATCCCACTTCTTTTGCCCGATATAAACAAATCTGACGTGCCTTTTGTGGTGGAAAAAGTGGCTGAGCCTTATTGTGAGGACGACAGTGACCCAAGGAACAACCTTGGTGTTCGCTATGCCCTTGGTGCCATCAAAGGCGTCGGCGAAAAGGCCATGGAAGCCATTGTGGCTGAACGCAAAGAAAACGGGCCTTACACTGATATTTTTGATTTTGCCGGCAGGATTGACCCCAAGTTGGTAAATAAGCGGCAAATTGAGCGCCTGGCTGCCGCAGGTGCTTTTGATTGCCTGACAGAAAATCGTGCCCAAGCTTACGAAGCCGCTGAGATAATCATGCGCACGGCTCAAATGGAGGCCAAAGAGCGAGAAAGTGATCAGGTTAGCCTGTTTGGCGATATTGCAGAAACTGTTGATAAACCAACATTACCCGAAGTGCGCAACTGGACAGATACGGAAAAACTAGAGGAAGAGAAAAAGGCCGTTGGCTTTTATGTTTCCGCGCATCCCTTGGATGCCTATGAGACAGTGCTACTGCGTGAACGCATTATTCCAGCCAGAGAAGTGTATATGGATGCTGGCCTTGTTGGCCAAACCATCCGTATGGCAGGGGCGATAGCGGGCTACCGGGAAGGGAACACCAAACGTGGCAGCAAATTTGGCCGCTTAACGCTTTCTGACCGCTCAGATGCTTTTGAGATCATGGCGTTTGAGGATGATCTGGATCATATCAGGGCTTTGGTGGAAGAGGGGGGGCCTGTTGTTGTGTCGGTGCAGGTGAGAAAAAGGGACGATG
>JBNKGK010000181.1:0-7021 GCA_050289785.1 Kordiimonas sp. | reverse complement strand
CTTTGGTTAGTTCCATGTTGCGCAATCCCCCCCTGATAATGGCTGATACCCAATTGTTAGACTGATCTTAACCAGGATTTCCTCACCGAAATTGACACAAGTCAACCGCAGGGCAGAAAGCTGGTGATAGTGTCAGACATCGCCAGTTGGTGTGACGGGGAAATTATGTCGGATAAATCAAGCACAGAATCTTATCAGGCTTTGTTGCAGCAATACCTTCAATTGTGCAATGAAGCGCTTGCGGCCAACAAGGACCGTTTTCCTTATGCCCAGATATGGCAGGCTGCAGAGCAGGCTTTAAGAGACGGTAAGGTGGAATTTGCCCTGGTGGATGATGCACCCAAGGCGCGCTTGTGTGTCGCGCTTTCGGACGCTCATATCGAATGTGTGGAAAATGGTGCGGGCGACGAAGATGTGCCTGTGCAGCGCATCAGCGCCGATTATATTCAAACCATCCTGGCCTCACGCGAGGACGTGATTGCAAATCCCAGCCTGATTGACTGGAACTGGATGAAAATGGTGAAGCCTGCGCCCTGATACAGGCATTTTAATGCAAGTCTTCGCAGGGAAACTCATTAGAGCAGGCGCTACAGGTATAGCCTGAAATAGCATCAAGACTTGGGATGATTACCTTTGCGCCCTGTACGCTGATGTCCGTATGCTCTTTGAGTTTGTTGAGTGCGCGGGAAAAGGTTTCCGATTTCATGCCCAGGCGAGCCGCAATCAGGGATTTATCATAAGGGAGCTGCAGGGTGGTTTCCCCTTCAGTGAAGGGGTCACACAGACGCAACAGAAAGCAGCCAATGCGCTGCGAGGCATTTTGCAGGGTCAGGCTTTCAATTTCATGAGTTTGCCTTTTTCGGTGCTGGGCCATGGTCTGCAGCATGGAAAGCGCCACCTTATGGTTTTCCTCTACTGTCTTTTTCAGAAGGGAGATTGGCAGGCGATACAGAACAGCCTTTTCAACAATACAGGCACCATAGGTGTGGGTATCGTCTTCCAGTACCGCAATTTCGCCAAAGGACTGCCCTGTTGTCAGGGTGTCCAGAACAGTTTCATGGCCGTCCATGGTTTCGCGGAACAGTTTTATCCAGCCAGAGGCGATGATATAGAACCATTCAGCCGGATCATCCTGCAGAAACAGGATTTTATCTCTTTCATATTCCTGAGCTTGGCAGGCGTTGGCAAACAGTGCCTTAATATTGTCATCTGTCCCTTGCAAAAGGGACTGCCGCTCAAGCAAAGAAAATGCTGTCTGCTGTTCAGAAGATGAAACGGCCATACGCATGACGATATACCCTGACTGAGATTGCTGCCACGTCTGCAAGTTTTAGCAAGGCCTAGTATAATAGATCAAGCGATCTTTTCAATTAGACAAAAGGTCTTCTTGACCCAGTAAGCCTAACTTATGGCTGCGAAAGTGCCAGTATAAGCGATATTGGGCGATGTATTTAGGAATGGCGGGCCTTGATATACGTTTGCTTCCAGGCTGATACGGCTTTTTCCCCTTTTTGCCAATGTGCGGCAAAAGCGTTGCCAGATTTTTTCTGATGGACGCTGGGAAACAGCAAAAAAATCATCCGAGATAGGTGAACGATAGTCTATTTCGCTATGGGTGATCACAATTTCAGCATGAGAAAAGGAATCGCGCAGGTTTATGTGCATGAGGGTCCAGCAGGCGAGGGTGGCCAGAGATTGCAGGCTGCCACCAAAGGCGGTTCTCTTGTGGTTGATATTATTCAGGAGAGGAGCTGAAAGGATAACTTCCCCGGGGGTGGCTTCGATAATGGCAACACCGAGAGCCTCAGTAATGGGGATATTGTCGTGCAGATATTGTAGAAGGCTACTGTGATCCATCTTGGTATCGCTTTGTGTATCAAAGGGCCAAACAAATCATACGCCTGCATGGCCCTGTTTCTGATGTTATCGAAGCGGTTTGAACTCTTCCACTGTGGCCAATTTAATATCAGCGCCCAGGATTTTTAGGCCTTTCAGTTTTTTCTGAAAAGCGGCCATATGCTCTGCCTGACCATGGGCTTTCAGATTATCTGAGTTTTCCCACTCTTCATACACACGGAAAAGGCCAGGCTCATCGATATCCTGGGAAAATGAATAAATGATGCAGCCTTCATCATTTTCACGGGTGGTTTTACCCACCTCTGCCATGGCTGCGCGAGCTTCTTCAATACATTCTTCTGCAAAACGTAGGGTGCCAGTAATAACAAGCATATCTCTCTCCACCTAAAAGGACCAAATCAGTTAATAGTTACTGATCTGGTCCGATTGTCAGGAAGGTCAACTACTGGGTGTTAGATGGTTGAGCGAAAAGCAACAATAACCGGCAGTTTTGCAGCACGCCATGCCGGGAAAAAGCCACTGATAAAACCAATGATCAAGGCCATGATGCCGCCCTGTAGGAGCAAATCTGATGTCAGTTCAAAACTAAACACCACCTGTGTGAAGCTGCCGCCCAGGGTGGAAGCGTTAAAGCCATCAAACAGAAGGAAGGCCGCGGCAGAGCCAATCAGTCCACCGATGATAGCCAGGGTCATGGCTTCGGCCACGGTGCCGACAAAAGCCGAAAAGCTGCTAAAGCCAATGGCCCTCAAGGTGGCAATTTCCTTGGCTCGTTCCGCCACAGAGGTATACATGGTGTTAAGCGCGCCAGCGAGGGCCCCAAGCGCCATGATGGTGCTGATCACTGCACCGAAAATGGCGATATAACCAAGCTGTTTGCCTTGCTCTGCATAATAACCAACCTCTGTTTGCACATCCAGGTTCAGGCGTGGGTCTGCCGCCACATAGGCTTTAATCCCTTCCAGTTTGTCAGGTGATGTCATTTGCACCCGCATGGTCTGGTAGGTGCTACCCCGGTTATACAGGCTCTGGATTACTTTCGCATCAGCCCATATTTCACTTTCAAACACATTGCCACCTGAAGCAAAGACCCCCACAACCTGCCAAACATTTTTAGCCAGCCTTACTTCCTGCCCAAGGGCAAAACCGTCAAATTCCTTCAGCACACCAGAGCCGACAATCATCTCATTCGTGCCTGGGGTGAACATGCGGCCTTCTGTGATTGTCACATTACCACGCATGGTGACACCTGGCAGGTCGATACCTCGTAGAGGAATGTTAGCTTCAGTTTGACTGCTTTTCTTGATGCCATCGACCACCACATAAAGCTCTGCCGATGTGACAGGGCCATTTTCATCCCGCGCCACACCGGGGGCATTTGCCACCAGATTAATCTGATCTCTGGTGATCACGCTGTTGAGTTCTGCGGTGGAGCCTTCCCTCATGAAGATGGCAACACTGTCAGACCCCGTACCGGCTAGGGTGGCCTCGAAACCTTTTGCCATGGCCAGAAAGGCCAGAAGCACGGCAACAACAATGGCACTGGCAAGAATGGTAGCCAGCGACATCCAGAGCCGCTGGTGAATACTGCGGATGTTCATACCGACAACAGCAGATATTTGTGACAATAGGGATCCCATTTTCTATCTCCTGCTGAAAGCTTCAATAATATTAAGGCGATAAGCACTGATGGCTGGTGTAAGGCCGGTAATCAGCCCCAGTGCAGCCATATATAGAATGGCTTGCACAGCTGTTTCACTGCTCATGGCCAGCCCTGGCAGGAATTTGGCGAGTACAGTAGCAGCTACTGTGATCATGACATAAGCACCGCCAAGGCCAAGCAGCCCACCAAGGAAGGAAAGCAGCATGGATTCTGCCAATATCATCTTAAAAATACGGGAGGCAGAAAACCCAAGAGTTTTCAGGACAGCAATTTCACTGGTGCGTTCACGGATGGCCAGCACCATGGTGTTGCCTACCATCAGCAGAATGGTGAAAAAGGCCATGAAGACCACACTGAAGATGATCAGCCCGATATTGCCAATCTGGCTAACGAAGGCTTGCACAAAAGCCTTTTCCGTTGCCGTATCCGTTTCAAAAGGTGAGTTGGCAAACATTTCATCAATCTCTTCGGCAATACGGCTGTTCATTTCCTTATCCTTGGTGGTCAGCACCACCCAGCCGATATAGTCATTATCAAAAGTTTTGGTTTCTCTGAAATAGTCATAGTGGAAGACAATAACATTAGTGTCAGCATTTTGATCAGCATTTTTGCCTATGCCCTCCACTACAAAATCCCATGTGTAGCCACCATCCCGGTGGGTGAAGATGTTAGATGAGATAGGAATTAGATCCCCCACTTTCCAGCCATGAATGGCTGCCGCCTGAGCTCCAACCAGCGCTCCCTGGCGGTTTTTTAGCCAGTTTTCTTTTTGTGCCGGATCAACAATCAGTTCTTCATAGACATCGAGATAAGTTTCGGCGTCCACCGCCATGGTAACTATCTGGTTCTTGGGGTCCTTGAAATAACCACCAAACCAGTTGGCATGGGTAACCTTGTCCACGCCATCGATGCTCCGGATTTTATTGACGTAAGAGATTGGCAAAGGGTTGGTGAAATTGATCCGGTTTACCACCATCAACCTGTTATCCGCTGTCAGGTCAATGCCTGCGTCTAACGCTGTTTTCAGGGTGCTTACAGCTCCGAAAATCAGGAAAGCAATGAAGATGGCAAAACAGGTGAGAAAAAGCCTGAGCGGCTTGCGCGTCAGGTTTTTATAAATCAGGTAAAGGTCTTTCATGCCACCAGTTCCTTCTCAACGAACTGGCCTTTATCAAGGTGGATGGTGCGCTTGGCATATTTGGCGGCTGCCGGGTCGTGCGTGACCATGATAATGGTTTTGCCAAATTCATTGTTCAGAAGTTGCAGCATTTCCAGAATTTCATCAGCGGTTTTCCGGTCCAGGTCCCCCGTTGGTTCGTCACATAACAAGAGCTTGGGGTCAGAAACAATGGCGCGAGCAATAGCCACGCGCTGTTGTTGCCCGCCAGACATTTCTCTGGGCAGGTGTTTTGCCCGCTCCGCCAAGTCTACCAGCTTCAAGGCTGCTTCAACGCTATTTTTGCGTTCCTTGCTGCCAAGTTTCGTGAGAAGAAGCGGTAATTCCACATTTTTTGCCGCATTCAGCATGGGCATCAGGTTGTAGGATTGGAAAATAAAGCCCACATTGTTTGCCCGCCAGTTGGAAAGCTGGCCTTCTGAAAGGTTATCAATGCGGGATCCTGCAAACCATAGCTCGCCCCCTACGGGTTGGTCAACACCACCCAAAAGGTTCAGAAGCGTGGTTTTGCCAGAACCCGATGGCCCCATGATGGCAACAAAATCGCCAGCCTTGATCTGCATATTCAGACCATCAAAAATCGAGATGGTTTCGCGCCCCTTGGTGAAGCTTTTTTTGATGTCTTTCAGGTCAAATAAAATTTCGTCAGACATGGTCTTCCCACTCCAAATATGTTTAGTTTTTCAGGAAAGCGACTTTCACCCCCATATCGGGCAGGATTCGCGGATCCTTTTCGTCAATGCTGATGCGCACCTTAACGGTGGCTTTGGCTCTGTCGGCTGTTGGAATAATGGCAATAACAGAGGCCGGAATATCCCACTGGGGATAGGCATCCAGGTTTGCAATAACCTGTTGGCCAGCAAACACGCGGCCAATAAAAGCTTCGTTCACATCCACTTCAATTTCCAGTGAATCCATATCCACGATGGTGCAAATGCCTGTGCGGGTGAAGCCACCACCAGCTGAGGTGGGGGCTACAATTTCACCGGGTTGGGCATTTTTTACTGTAACGATGCCGGAAAAAGGCGCACGGATTGTGTGGTCATCCAGCCGTTCTTTCTGCCTGTCTGCTTCCAGCTTGGCGACAGTGATGTCTGCTTTAGCAGCGGCGAGGGAGGCCTTTAGGCTGTCAACACTTGCCTGAGCACGGGTGACTTCTGCATCACTGGCGAACTTTTTGGCGTTCAATTCTGTCATGCGCTTCAGCACATGCTCTGCTTCGGTAAGGTTTGCCTGAATGCTTGCTTGTCTGGCAGCCAGCACATCAAGCTGGGCTGTAGCCAGATCATAAGTGGTGCGGGCAAGGGCATCATCAAGCTTGGCAAGAACCTGTCCCTCGGTAACAGCCATGCCTTCTTCTACAGATACATCGGTGATGAGCCCCATGATTTCTGCAGACACAGTGGCCATGCGCCTTGCGGTGATATAGCCAGATGCATTCAAAATGCGGTTACTGACTGGAACAGTTTCTTTTACTGGTTCTTTAGTCTCTGCAACTTGTTCACTGGCAGGAGAGTTTGTTTCCACGTCACTTTTACGGGGGGCTTTAAGGTTATCCTCTGTGATTTTACCATCAACAAAATAGAGGGTACCGCCAACAGCCAGTCCCATAGCGATGAACACCACAAGCACTAATGTTAGAGCTGAGACAGAGCCTTTTTTTGCATCCTCAGAACCGATTGATCGATCAATCTTCAACTGATTAAGTAAGTTAGTTTTGGAATTCATAACACCTTCCAGGTTTGTTTACGCTCTTACTCAAAACAACCTAGTCGCTTCGTATAAACTTATACTCTCCCAAGCTTCCGATGAGACCATAGCCATTTCTTATATGTTTCGATACGTAAAAATGGGTATTTCATCGTTTCATTTAAAGAAAAAATATCTCTTTGATTGATGTGGTTAAAAATTTACATTTTGATAACCAATAGCGTGCCACATTGAAGAAATTATGGGGGCTTACGGGTAGATGTGAGATCGATGAATAAAGTACCAGATAGATTTTTGGGTTACGCTTTTTGCGTGGGGGATGTTCTTTTTGAGCTAGACTTGGATTTTAACATTGTCCGTGTTGATGGCGCTGTAAAGAGTAGCCTTGGTAGCACCAGGGGCAAAACAGCAGACAATTTCCTGACGATGTTATCTGAAAAAGATCGAGGTGTTATCTCCAGTGCCGCTAAAATGCTAACAGGGGCCAATCGTTTGGGGCCTTTCATTGTTGAGTTGAGCAAACAGGGGGCGGCGGCCCAGAAATTTGCAGTCTTTATGGCCAAGCTGCCAACATCAAAGGATAAAATCTACCTTGTTCTGTCACGGCCTTATCG
>JBNKGK010000180.1:0-7099 GCA_050289785.1 Kordiimonas sp. | reverse complement strand
AATAGTACCAGTTCGCCTGAATCCTCCAGCTTCTTCACCTGCGGAAGAATTACTGATATACCGTTCATCTGTGATATTCCGTGCAAATACAGTTACCTGCCACTTACCACTTTCTTCCTTGAGTGCAGCAGATAAGTTGAGCAGACCATAGGCATCTTGCACATCCAGATCATGGTTAAATATGGAAAAGTAAATGCGGTCCTGCCATTGATAGTCTATACGAAACACGCCCAGTACATTGGACATCAGTGGGACAGTGTATTCACCAGAAATATTGAACTGCCAGTCTGGCACTCGCGTCAGTTGATTTCCTTCTAAGTCCCGTATTTTCTGATCACTTTCAAGGTCTAAATTACCCAGTTCGGGAAAAACGTTATCCACACTTTTCAAGTCTTTATAAGTCGCATCAATATACCAGGTGCCACCAGCGGCTACCAAAAACTGGTCCATCACATAAGCTTCCAGTTCCAGTTCTAACCCTGCAATAGTCGCTGCCCCTGTGTTTTCTATGAAATTTGTAGGGGTTCCCGTTAAAGGACTGCGGCGCACTACCTGCTGTTGAAGGTTGGTATAATCCATATAAAAACCTGCCAACGCGGTTCGTAACCTTCTATCAAACCAGTTACCCTTGATACCCGCTTCATAACTCCAAACATATTCTGGCTCAACAACCTCCTTCCCAAATGTATTGATGCCTCCCGCCTTAAAGCCACGAGCAACACTGGCATAAAAAGTATGATCATCTGCAAACGAATAGTCGACAGCTACGCGTGGCGTGAATGCTCCCCAAGAGTCATTAACAACAGATGTGGAAGATGTACCAGACCGTAAAGTAGTCTCAACATAATCTTTTTTGTCATGAGTATAACGTCCCCCAAGGGTAATACGCAAATCCTCACTAACCCTATATCGCCACTGAGAATAGATAGCATAAGATGTTAAGTCCTGGTCTGGCTCAATAATGAGGTTATCCAAGGGAACAAGCGGTAGGATCGCAAAATTCAGTGGTTCAGTCGCTTCTGTCCTCATATACAAACCACCAAAAATCAGGTCCACTTGATCGTTTAGGTCAGCCGCCAATGTTAATTCTTGTGAAACCTGCCACAGATTCATTTCGATCGGGTCAAAAACCCTTAGGGCTGCAGTCGTTGCATCAGTATCAGCACTATGTGACCGGTGATGAGAAATATAACCGGTATTTGACGTCAGAGTAGCACTTGGAGCAATGTCCCATACCACCTTGAGAAGACTCTTGTAATTTTCTATCCGCCTCACATCCTGATAATCAGCCTGATACTCAAGTGTATCCGTATTCAGACGTGACTCTGGCACGCCTAAAAGCTCCGACGTTGAGGGACTATCCGCACGCGCACGGCCTAGCTCAACATTCCACACAGGTGACGAACGATCAATTATGCCTTCCAACACAAGGCTCGCTTCCACAGCATCACTGAGATTAGCTAAAAAAGATGCTCGAGCGTGCACTCGGTCTATATCGTTATGTTTTTCATCTCTAAAACTATTTTTCAACCAACCGTCTGCTCTTTGCGAGCGAAACACTAGTCGCCCCAAAAGGCCACTACCCAGCACTGGCCCACTAATTACTCCCTCAACATCCATTCGATCATAATTGCCTAAAGCAGCCCTTATACCGCCCTCCAGTTCTTCTGTAGGGCGTTTTGAATGAATATTAATAGCACCACCAGTAGCATTTCTACCAGAAATAGTGCCCTGTGGCCCTCTTAAGACCTCTACCCTTTCAACGTCCAGAAAACTGGCATCAAACATATAGGGGTTAAAAAATGGTACACCATCCTGGGATATGGTCACACCCGCCTCATTACCCACATTCGGCAGTTCAGAACCAACTCCACGAATGGATACACGCACAGCAGATGGACTTTCCCCAAACTGTAAGCTTGGCGCCAATTGCTTAAGATCACGAACTCCTGTTACACCAGCTCGCTCCATCCCTTCTCCCGTATAAGCTGATATAGCGATTGGAATATCTTGTAAGTTCTCAGCCCGTTTTTCTGCCGTCACGATAATCTCTTCCAACACGAAAGAAACATCTTCATCACTATCTGCCATATCCTCGACTGGCTCAGAGGCACTCTGGCGCATCACAACATAAGTGTCCTCACCTCTTTGCTCATACTGCAGACCTGATCCGGAAAGCAGCTTGCTCAAGGCTACCTCCACAGTCATCACTCCCTTAACAGCCTGAGCATCTTTACCGGCAAGAATTGAGGCCGGTGCAACAATCACCACATTCGTTTCTCTGGATAGCTCTGTCACGGCTTCCGCCAGAGATTGCTGATTGATATCAATCGATAAGCCCTGCGCTTCTGCAGTGAAAGATGTACCTGCCATAAGAGCAAGGGCAGAAACTGCGTGAGACAGCATCGTACGATAAGAAAATTTTCCTTCAGGCTTCCCCATAGCCATAATTTTTTCCCTGTTTGTGACCCGCATCAGAAACGCAGATGAGGCGTTGTGAAATGACTTATCGCGCAATAGCACCCAAATGGGTAACTGATACACTTGGAAAGTCATCTCCTCCCTAAGTTCACGCCCCAAAGACAATTAAGAGATAAAAAAGTTCCGCTTTCGTTAAAATTTTTTTCGTTTCACAAGAAGAGCCAGGAAAAGACATACAGCAAAATCCACATAACATATTGATTTAAACTGGCTTAAAAGTTTATCTGCCAATGTGCAGGTTAGCAAAAAAAATCTGGCCCTTCATTCTTTCAGAGGACGAACATAAACGACTTCCTTTGTCTCCTCTATAAGCAAAGGGTTCGTTGCAGTAACCCCTGCAAGCATTTTGTCAGTCTGATCCGCCCGAAAAGCTGTTGTAATACGCAGGCCCTCAAGGCGTTTATCTAAAATGATAATTTTCTTTTTACGATATCGGTTTGCATCCGCCACAATATCGACCAAAGGTGCATCAATATAAATCAGATGCCCTTCGCGCCACGCCAAGGTGGCTTCAGGGTTAAACCGTTTCACCTTGTCTGGCCAGCCAGATAAGGTCGTGACGACCTCCTCTCCTGCTGTTAATCGTACTGGCGTATCAGTTTCACTCTTTTCTCTGGCCTCCGCTGACTTTCCTGCAACCTCCACAGCCCCTTCTGTCACTGAAACGCGCACACTATATGGCCCTTCCCATACATCAAAGGCTGTGCCCAAAACCCGCACTTCCGTGCCTGCGACCACAACCCGGAAGGGTCGGCCCTGGTCTGGCACAACATCAAAGAAGCCTCCACCTTTCAGCAAAACCTGCCGTTCTTTATCAGACATATGCACTTCGGCATTGGCTGCTGCATTAAGGGTGAGTTTGGTGCCATCATCCAATGTCACCTCTTTCACCTCTCCAAGAGCTGTCTGATAATAGGAGACAGAGGTGGGGGCTTCCCAAGTGACGGAAAGACCTCCCACCACAGCAAGAAAACAGGCTGCTATAGCAGCGATAACAGTTTTCCTTGCAAGAAATAACGCCTTGGGCTTTTGCAGGGGAGCGATATTAACATCTTTAGGTTCTGTAGGCTGCTGGAAATCAGATTGCTCGGTCAGGGTTTCGCTGGCATAAGCAAGCTGACCCCAAAGTTTCTCAGCTTCGGCAAAAGCCTCCGCATGTAAATCTGATTGCCGTAACCATGCTGAAAAACGTGCTCGATCCTGATCACTGGTTTCTTCAGTATAGAAGAGCGTCAACCATGCCCTAGCTTCCTCCCTAAGGTTTTCAGGAGGGTGCTGCACCTTCAAATTGCCGTTACGTCTATCCATGGTCATGCTTCTTTTCTATAGTCCCGGCATATCAACTATTGCCATCTACCTCATCCATAGCTTTTTGAAGTGAGGCCAAAGCGGCATTAAGCTGACGTGATATGGCTGCCTTACTCCACCCGGTGGCAGCACGAATTTCTATATATGTCTCCCCTTGAACCCTGCTCCTAACCAGAATTTCCCGCTGCTTTTCCGGTAGCTTTTGTATAGCGGCATTCAATGTTTCAAACTGTTTTCTTGTTTCAAAGACAGTTTCAGGTGTGTTTTGTTCCACCCCTCTTCCCACATCCCGCAATTCAGCTTCAAAAAACTGACGTGCCCGAGCAATGCGTAGGATCGAGTTCGTTGCCGTGTTCACAGCCGTGGCAAAGAGAAAAGCCTTCGGATTCTGTATGCTACTCTGGTCTCCCACAGAGGCAACTTTCTCAAAAGCTGCCTGGGCAATATCCTCAGGCTCCGGAGGTCCTGCACCGTATCGTTGCAGCAACCAAGCACACAACTGATCCCAATGGGAACGATACAGCTTGTCCATAAACTGTTTTTTCTTGTCCACAGCAAAGCGAGACTGCCGCTCTAATCGGGCAATCTCTCCATCATTCTTTTCCTGTGGTTCATTCGGTACCAACTTGGCTTTTCCCATTACTTCTATGTCCGGAATCAGCTTCCCAAGCCAACTCCTGCGCCCTACCATGAATGCCTACTATCTGCAAACCGTCTTATATGTGTAGACTTGTCCGAAAAGAACAACAACAGTATATCCTTTGAAAGAGTATAAGGGAAGTACTGCTATTCCAAGCTGCCTCGTACTATATTCGTTAAACAGGTAAATTTGCAATTTCCCCCACCTTCATCCAGCTTGCTGCCCCCAACTTAGCCCACCTTGCAGTTCGCGTGATTGCGTTGTGCTGTTGCCTCCTGCACTCTTTTTGTATGTCCCACTCCAAGACATATACCCGCTCATGCAAAGGCACGCGCAAGACCAAGGCAGCTTCTCAGCCTGCTCCCGACCCTCGCCTGCGGTCTGTTGTGCAGGCGCTGGCTCGCCAACTGGCAAGAGAGGTGGTTATTGGTTCTTGTCATGATTGTAAAAATGAGTCAGGCTCCAGGGACTAACAGAAAGGTCCCTCCCCATGCTACGCACCGTCTTCTATGCCCGATATTCCTCTGACAACCAGCGTGACGCCTCTATTGAGGATCAGCTCCGGCTGTGCCGAGAGAGAGCAGAGCGGGAAGGCTGGTCTGTGGTGGACAGCTATAGTGACAGATCCATCTCCGGCGCTTCTTTGATACGCCCCGGCATTCAGGCGCTGATGGCGGATGCTGCGGCAGGCCGGTTTGATCTTGTGGTGGCTGAATCGCTGGACCGCCTGTCACGGGATCAGGAAGATATTGCTGGTCTCTATAAACGCCTGTCTTTCGCAGGGGTGCGTATTGTCACCCTGTCAGAAGGGGAGATTAACGAACTACATATCGGCCTTAAGGGCACCATGGGAGCCCTGTACCTGAAAGACCTTGCAGATAAACCCGCCGGGGCCTCAGGGGCCGGGTGGTAGCGGGTAAATCCGGTGGCGGCAACAGCTATGGCTATGATGTGGTCAAACGCTTTGATGAACAGGGAGAGCCCATTCGAGGCGACAGAAGCATCAACAAGGATCAGGCTGCCATAGTGGTTCGTATCTTTAAGGATTATGCAGCCGGTAAACCCCCCAGACAGATCGCTCATGACCTGAATGCAGAGCATATCCCCTGCCCCAAGGGCAGAGGCTGGGGCCCCAGCACCATCAATAGCAACTGGAGGCGCGGCATCGGTATCTTGAACAATGAGCTCTATATCGGCAGGCTGGTCTGGAACAGACTGACGTATATCAAAGACCCCAACACCGGCAAACGTGTCTCCAGGTTAAACCCTGAACAGGACTGGATCATCCATGAAGTCCCTGAACTCAGAATTATCTCTGATGAGCTGTGGCACAAGGTAAAGGACAGACAACAGTCTATTCGGCACACAGACAAGGGCAGGAACGGCCTCACCGCCAAAAGACGCAACCGCACCCTCTTCTCTGGTCTTATCAAGTGCGGTGAATGTGGAGGGGGTTATACCATTGCCTATAGAGACAGGTTCGGCTGTGCCACTGTCAAAAACAAGGGTACCTGCACCAACCATCTTCATATTGACAGACAGGAACTGGAAGAACGTATTCTCCATACCCTCTCCAGCCAGCTGATGCACCCTGACCTGTTTGACGACTTCTGCAAGGCCTATACACAGGAGACCAACCGACTGCGTATAGAGGCCACGGGAGATATTGCTCACAAACGCGCAGAACTCACCAAAGTAGAACGCAGCATCAGCCAGATCATCACCGCCATCGAGGATGGTATGTACCAGCCCTCCATGAAGGACCGGATGGACACACTGGAAGCCCGCAAAACAGAACTCATCAATGCCCTCAACCATGCAGAGGAACCACCAGCCCTTCTGCACCCGAACATGGCCCAGGAATACAAGAAACGTATCACCAACCTCTACGAGGCGCTCAAAGACGACCAGACCCGACTGGAAGCCGCAGAGGACATACGTTCCCTCATCGGCAAGATCACTGTCACCCCAAGCAACAACAACACAGCCGACCTGTGGCTGGATGGTGACCTGGCAGGTATCCTGAGCCTCGCTGCTGGCAAAAGAACACCTGCCCATCCAGAAGATGAGCAGGTGCTGCTATCGATGGTTGCGGGGGCACGCAACCTACGAAAACCGTCTTGTGGACAGATAATGCTAATCGTTTGACCAACAAAAAGTCAAACTCAGATCAACTGATAATTTATTCGTCTCTCTCCGGAAGAGCGTGCCACATGTGTAGCGAGCCCTCTGAGCATATTCACGAACAATTGGCAACAATCTGTGGGATAGTGTGTAGGGCATCCCTGGCAAAAATTCTTCTATCATTTCCCCGACACGTACTTCATGCATAGGGTTAGATACTGACCATAAAAAACAGATGGCTATGGCTTCATACTCTTGCTGTTTTAGATGTAGCAAAACCTTCCGAACAGCTTCTTCGTCCAAGCCTTTTTCGACTCCTCCTTCCGCATTTATCCTCTCAGGGATTTCAAACGTGCGATATCGGGGGATATACGCAGGTGGGTATTCGAGCGGCGCAGCTGCTGTGCATGACTTACCGCCCTCCCTCAAGTATAAAACATCCGGAAAACCTTCTGTTGTCAGAAAAGCTGTTTTTGCTGTTCTGATAGCTGACCCTGATAATTTTTATATCACGATTGACAGTACAATCGTTCGCGCTCATCAACA
>JBNKGK010000179.1:0-7144 GCA_050289785.1 Kordiimonas sp. | reverse complement strand
GGATGAAAATCCTCCAGCGCATCCATTTTCTCGCCCGTACCGGCAAGCTTGATGGGTTTGCCTGTAACAGCCCGCATGGAAAGCGCTGCACCGCCGCGGCCGTCACCATCCATCCGTGTGAGCACAACGCCAGTGATGCCAACTTTGGAATCGAATTCCTTGGCAACATTCACCGCATCCTGCCCTGTCAGGCTATCGGCCACCAGAAGAGTTTCCAGCGGCATGGTGGCATCCCGCACGGCCACAGCCTCAGCCATCAGGCTTTGGTCTACATGCAGGCGGCCTGCTGTATCCAGCATCACAACATCAAAGCCCTGCAGCTTTGCAGCTTCCATCGCGCGGCGGGCAATATCAACCGGCATCTGGCCCGGAATAATCGGCAGGGTTTTAACCCCCACTTGCTCACCCAGAATTTTAAGCTGTTCCTGCGCAGCCGGACGGCGCACGTCCAGCGATGCCATCAAAACTTTCTTACGGTCTTTTTCGGTCAGGCGCTTGGCGATTTTAGCTGTTGATGTGGTTTTACCAGACCCCTGCAAACCAACCATCAGGATAGCAACAGGTGGCAGGCCTGTGGTGTTAATACCGCTGGTTTCAGAACCCAGCATGGCCACCAGTTCATCATGAACGATTTTCACAACCTGCTGGCCAGGTGTAACAGACTTCAGGACAGATTGGCCAACCGCCTTTTCTTTCACACGGCCGATAAAGTCTTTCACAACAGGCAGGGCAACATCTGCTTCAAGGAGCGCAACACGAACTTCCCGAAGCGCCTCCGAAACATCCCCTTCTTTCAGGGCGCCCCGGCGCTTCAGGCCATCCAATATGCCGCTCAAACGATCAGACAGACTGTCAAACATGTGAAAACCACCTTTAAATCGTGTGTTTCATATCCAGTATCCAGAAAGTGAAAATAACAAATGCGTATGGCACCAGTGGGCGAAACTCGCCGACTGGTGGACATCCCGGTTTTGGCAAATTGCCGCGACTGCTCAGGACGCATCTTATATTGTCGCTTCCTTGGAAACCTGAGCTATTTACTCATCAGGAGCGCGAGAGTCAAGTAAAACCCACTTCACACCCGTTCCGGTAACAGGTCTGATATAGTCCTCATCAGTTCATTCACATCAATTGGCTTTCCCACAACCGCATTCATGCCAACCTTTAGATACGCTTGCTGGTCCTGCTCCATTGTGTTTGCTGTGAGCGCAATAATAGGAGTGTGCCGATGAGGAACATCCAATTGCCTAATGGCCTTTGTGGCGGCCACACCGTCCATCACCGGCATTCTCACATCCATCAAAATCAGGTCAAATTCATCAGACTTGGCAACAGCATCAACGGCGAGTTGCCCATTTTGAACCAGCGTTAGCTTGCAGCCATAAGGCGCAAAAAGCTTCTGGATCAGTATCTGATTCACTGGATTATCTTCTGCCACAAGCAAATGCATATCATGCAGTGTATGTTGCTGCTCGTGTGTTGTGGAAGTTTCATGCTCTGTCATATCTTCTTCCACAATCGGAAGAGTGACATCTATTTTGAAAACAGACCCCTTACCAGGCTTTGATTCTGCTTCTATCGTACCATTCATTAACGTCATCAGTTGGCGACAGATTGCAAGGCCCAGCCCCGTGCCAGACTGCTGCCGCATCGAGGTTTCATCAGCCTGACCAAATCGTGTAAACAGATGGTCTTTTTTCTCAGGGGAAAACCCAATACCAGTATCTGCAACAATTACAGAGACCTCACACAGCCCCGCTTCCTGTTCGGCATGCACAGTGATGGTTACTGAGCCTTTTTCAGTAAATTTAATAGCGTTGCCCACCACATTAAAAAGAACCTGCCCAAACCGAATGGGATCACCCTCCAGTATAAATGCAGCTTCTTCCGGCATATTCAGAACATACTTCAGGCCTTTTTCTTCCGCGGAAGGCCGAAGAAGCTCAATAATATTGGTCAGCACCTCTCTAAACCGGAAAGGCTGTTCCTTGATCTTGAGCTGACCAGCGTCCATTTTGGCCAGATCAAGAATGTCATTTATAATTGCAAGAAGAGTGGAAGCACTTTGTTGTGCAGCAGTTAAGACTTCTCTTTGCTCGGCTGATAGGTCGGATTTCTCCAGCACAGTCATCATGCCTAACACCCCTGTCATAGGGGTCCGCAGCTCGTGGCTTGTGTTCGCAAGGAAAACATCTTTGGCCTCATTGGCCTCACGTGCCTTTTCTTCAGCCTGACGAGCTTCTTCTACTTGCTGTTCAATGGTGCGATTTAGAGCATTCAGCTTTTCATTTTTCTTCCTGTTGAAAATTAACAAACGCTCCATTTTCCATATGGTGTTCGACCGCTGCCAGAAAGTGAGAACGGAAACCATAATGGTTGCAACATACATAAAGCTAAAATGCGCCACATACTCACCCCCAATTCCTATCAACAACCACCAATATGCAATGGTCCCAAGCAAAGATAGAAAAGCAAAAGCCCAAGGGGACAAAGTCACCACACTGAAAGCAAAAATCAGCAGAATGCCGTTCGTGAGTTGTAGGAGATCCTGCGTCAGGAACACATGAACATAGGAGTTGATAATGCCAAGCGCGCCGAGAGGCAAAAAAGAGAGGTGACTATAGTGAGGCGGCAAATATCTGTGCGTCACAATATAGTATAGGCCCACAGCATATAAAAAAGCTGTGATCGAAAGGGGCATCATATAAATTTTAAGATCAGCGGTCAGGAAAAAGAAATGCGCGAACGAGATCAACCCATAATAGGCGGCAATAATCAAGGATATCGCCTTGAGCTGGGAACGATATATGTGATGAACGGCTACGCGCAGACGCGCCTTTACATCCTGGGCGCTTAGTCCCAGGGCTTCCATATCATTCTCAGTTTCCCTACCGATAATCAGGCAACGCCTCCCAGTCAGTTAGTGGTCAGGCCACGATAGCGTGAAACTGTTAATAATTTACAAGTTTGCGTTATCTGCAATATAGGCGTCAACTTGCTCTTCAAGAAGGGTAAGAGGCACAGCACCACCCTTTAAGACCAGATCATGATACGCCCTCACATCGAAACTGTCGCCCAGCGCTGCCCTCACCTTTTCGCGCAGACGCAACAGAGTAAGCTGCCCTATTTTATACCCACACGCCTGGCCTGGCCACACAATATAACGCTCAATTTCAGTCACAACATCACTCATGGCCATGCCTGTATTGCTTGCCATATAATCAATGGCCTGTTCGCGGGTCCATTTTTTGTCATGCATGCCAGTGTCCACCACAAGGCGTACAGCCCGGAACAGTTCAGACTGCAGGGCACCGATCTTATCAAAATTGCTTTTCTGATAGCCCATTTCCAGCGCCACCCGTTCTGCATAAAGCGCCCAACCTTCAATATAAGCCCCGTAATGACTGAACTTGCGGAACAGTGGTAAATCCTCTTGTTCCTGCTGCAAGGCAATCTGGTAATGATGCCCTGGCACAGCTTCATGATAAGCAAGCGCCCTCATGCTATATTTGGGTGTCGCCTTGATATCATAGAGGTTTGCGTAAAAACGGCCAGGCCTGCTGCCATCCATAGCAGGCGATTCATAATAGCCGCCCGGTGCTCCCTGCTCCAGAAAGGTTGGCACCCTGAGCACTTCAACAGGCGCCTTTGGCTTGAGATTAAACTGGCTGGCCACCCCGGCATCAATCTCCTGCACTATGGCTTCATAGTCAGTCAGTATCTGTGCGCGCCCCTCATCAGTATCCGGGTAGTAATGCCTATCTTCCTCAGCGACCTTGTTAATCAGGTCGGAAAAAGGCTGAGAAACATCATATCCCTCTGCCTCAAGAAGCGTGAGCATCTCAGCCTGAATTCTATCCACCTCGGCCAGGCCTATAGCGTGAATTTCATCGGCTGTGAGGTCCGTCGTTGTCATGTAGCGCAGTTGCGCCTGATAATAGGCTTTGCCATCTGGCAGCTTCCATACACCTGCATCGTCAGTTGCTTTAGCCTGCAGCTTCACCACATAAGCCTTCAATTCCCGCCAGACCGGATATATCACATCTGTAATGGCTGCCTCTGTTGCCGCCAACAATTGCTCTTTTTCTTCCGTGCTCATGTCGGTCAATTGACCAAGCTTACCTTCAAACGCCACATAGAAAGCATTTTCCTTTGGGCTGCCTGCTACAAAGCCGTCTAGCTGTTGCTCTACCTTTTTCAGCACAAACAAAGGCGGGATGATGCCTAGCTCCTCGCGCTTCTTGAGCTGCTCCATCAACTGTTCATATTGCCCCCGCGCCTTGGTCAGTCGCTCCACGTAATAATGGGCTTCCTCTGCATCCAACACAGAATGCGTGCCGGTCATGAAACTGGCGAGGTTCTTGTGCCAGCCAAAAAGCTGGCTGAGGGGATAATCATGATAGCGGAATTTTTCCCGGTCCAGCTGTGTCTGCAGGCTGTAAGCCATAAGCTTTTTATTAAAGCGCTGCGCTTCACTAAGGCTAGCGTCATCATAAGAGAGCAGAATATCAAGGTTATGCCGGGCCAGCGCCAGCTCTTCATCATCATGAGCAATAGAAATATCATCCAGCTCACCATTATGGCTGGTCAGGCCATAAGGCTCCAGCATGCGGATGCTGCTCAGAAACTCGGGGCTTTCCAGTGCTTCTTCCACCACGACCCGTGTCTGAAAATGATCAAAGCTAAAGGGTTTGAACCAGATCAGCTTGGCAAACCACACAGCAGAAACCGCCAAACCCACGGCCAGAACAGCCCACATAATTTTCTTGAAAGAGAATTTCATACCCGCAAACCTCATAGCTCCACCCCAAGTGTGTCACAGGATAACGACACAAAATCCGTTTGGCCAACACAAACAAATCAGGTTAGACAATATGCGTAGTAATTAAAATGTCAGGAGGCAACATGACAGAGACAATTAATTCCATTGAAGCTCTGGAAGCTCTTTATGGTTCGCCAGTCCCTGTTTCGCTCACCAAAGTCGCCTCGCATATCACCCCTCTTTATAAACAGTGGATAGAGAGTTCTCGTTTTGTTGTGGTCTCAACAGTTGGCCCAGAGGGCACAGATGGCAGCCCCAGAGGCGATGTGGATCCTGTCGTCAGAATTAGTGATGATAAAACCGTATTGCTGCCTGACTGGCAAGGCAATAACCGCATGGATTCGCTGCGCAATATTGTACGGGACGGTAGGATCAGCCTGATGTTTATGGTCCCTGGCTGCAATAATGTGGTGCGCCTTAACGGCACTGCCGTGCTTGGTGCATCAGCAGAGCTGACAGAGCAGTTCAAACAATCCGGGAAACACCCAAAGACCGTCATCATCATCACGGTTGGCGAGGTTTATTTCCAATGCGCCAAGGCCTTGATGCGCTCAGCCCTCTGGGCGCCCACAGAGAAAAACACAGCCCTTCCAACCGCTGGTGAGTTTATCAAGGAAATGGAAGCAGACTTTGACGCCCACACATATGATGCGGACTATCCAGAGCGCGCCAAAACACGAATGTGGTAAAACTCGCTGGTTATTCCCTAAACTTGTCAGAACAAGCACCTTATTCTTCATTTTTTCTTCACAGGCTTTCAGGGAAAGGCTATGGGATAAGGGCAAAATAAAAAGCATTATGGGCAGGGAAGATGGCTGAAACAGCAACAGATCACGAATTCAGGGCAAAGCATCAGAATATTGGGCTCTTTCTTGGCCCTCTCCTTTTTGGCCTCATTATGTTACTGCCCATCCCTGAAGGCATGTCTGCTACTGCATGGCAAACCGTTGGTGTAGCTCTGTTTGTCGCCACATGGTGGGCTACTGAAGCCATCCCGCTGGCGGCCGCCAGCCTGCTGCCGCTTGTGTTATTGCCGCTCACTGGCATCACCAGCTCGGCTGACGCTTCCATGCCCTATGCCAAACCGGCCATTTTCCTACTACTCGGTGGTTTTATCGCGGCCATGGGTATGCAGAAATGGAACCTGCACCGCCGCATTGCGCTTAATATCCTTGCACGGGTGGGGGATCATCCTGCCGCACTGATTGCTGGTTTCATGGCCGCCAGTGCGCTCTTGTCCATGTGGATATCCAACACAGCAACCACCTTGATGCTGGTGCCTATCGCCCTTACCGTGGCCAACACCGTGCTGCAGGAAAAGGCGGATGGCCACCGTTTTACCATTGCACTTCTTATTGGCTGCGCCTGGTCAGCCTCCATTGGCGGCCTTGGCACCTATATCGGCACACCGCCTAACCTGTTTGTGAAGGCCTTTATTTTCCAGCAAACGGGGCGGGAGATCATGTTTCATGAGTGGATGGCCTTCGCCATTCCCGTTGTGGTCTGTATGGTGCCACTGGCCTGGCTCGTCCTCACAAAAATCTGTTTTCCTTTTGAAGCCAGATTGGCGACCGGCGGGGCAGAGGTCGTGCAAAGAGAACTCCGTGCCATGGGGCGTGTCACTACACCAGAGAAACGCGCAGCCGCCATTGTTATCGGCATGGCGCTGCTCTGGAGCTTCCGGCAAGTGCTGGTGGGTTTTGAGCCGCTGACCAGCCTGCTCCCCTTCCTTAAAAATATGCAAGATATGCACATTGCCATTGCAGCCGCACTTGCCATGTTCCTGGTGCCCGCAGGGGGCCACGCCAAGGGCAAACAGCTGCTGGACTGGGAAACAGCAACCACCCTGCCATGGAGCGTGATTTTGCTGTTCGGTGGCGGCCTTAGCCTTGCCGCTGCCATTCAATCTTCCGGCCTGGCGCTCTGGCTGGGCGAAGCCATGTCTGGCCTCGCTGTTGCCCCACTGTTTATCATTGTGCTGGCGATCGTTGGCATGGTGATTTTCCTCACCGAGCTAACCAGTAACACAGCAACCACTGCAGCCCTCGTGCCCGTGCTGGGCGCCCTTGCCACCACAGCCAATATTGACCCAATCATGCTGGCCGCCCCCACAGCAATGGCCGCCAGCTGCGCCTTCATGCTGCCTGTTGCCACCGGCCCCAATGCCGTGGTTTTTGCTTCCGGGCAAATTCATGTGCCGGATATGATACGCGCGGGGCTGTGGCTCAATATCATCGGCACTTTTGTGGTCAGCGCCCTCTGTTACACGCTTTTACCACTTATTTTTCACTAGATACCGCTAGAAATCATAGACTCTGCCCC
>JBNKGK010000178.1:0-7150 GCA_050289785.1 Kordiimonas sp. | reverse complement strand
CTTCCATTGCACGGGAAATGGCATCACGCTTTTGAACTTCAATGCCCTGTTCTGTTAGCGTAAGGCGGAACTCTTTCCCCTCATGAGTTAGCTCCACCTCAGGAACACCAGAGCCCATCAAAGCGCCCAGGTTTGCAGAACTTGCCTGAGTAAGAGGGGCCAGCTTCTCACGCGCGGTTTCAACCATGTCTTCGTTCGTTACTTCGAAGAGAACAGTATGCCCCTCCATGCGAATACGCCGGAAGTTCAGGCCCCGTTCTTCCCGGCGGATATCCCGCACCTGATCAGCCAGATTATCGAGACGTGCTTTTACCACGTCATCTGTTTCAGCTGCCCATAGAAGATGGACCCCACCTTGCAGGTCAAGCCCAAGGCTGAGAGATTTGGATGGCAGAAAACCAGGCAGGCTTCCGCGCTGTTGTTCATTTAAAAAGTTCGGGAGTGCTGCGGCAATACCAAAAAGGCAAATGGCCAAAATCATCAACACTTTCCAGCGCGGAAAGGATAACATGGAACATCCTCTGATTAGAAAAGCCCTGCATGATTTTCAGGCAGGGCTAACTTATTACTTCTTCTTGTCGTCTTTATCGGCTTCTTTTGTTTTAGCGGGCTCGCTTTTGCTGCGCACATCAGACAGAGTGCTTTTCACTACTTTCACCCGCACGCCCTCAGCAATTTCCACTTCAATTTCGCTATCGTCTTTAACTTTAGTTACCTTACCAACCAAGCCACCAGCTGTTACCACTGTATCACCCCGGCTAACAGTATTCACCATTTCGCGATGTTGTTTCATTTTCTTGTTCTGTGGACGCAGGATCAGAAACCAGAAAACAACCACAATCAGAATAAGAGGCAAAAAGCCTTCCAAAAGACCGCTCTGTGGTGCAGCGCCTGCTGCCTGTGCAAATGCAGGTGATGAAAACATGGTAGTAGAAACCTCCCTAACACGAGCCCCATTATGGTTGGCCCAATTCAAGCATGGCGGGACTATAGCCCCATTCACTCCAAATGCAACAAAGACCGGACCTTAATAGCCTCGCAATGCCGCTTCTGGCGTGCTATCCAACAGTTTATTGCCATCTAAATGGGTTTAAGGGACGAGGGTTACAAGTGTCTGACAATAGCAAAGAACTGATTGATGCCATAAATCGCCTGACGGATACGCTGGATAAACAATCAAAACCTGCCTCTACAACCACCAATATGGATGCGCCTGCCTATGTTTATGAACCATCATCCAATACCGTGAAAGCTGTCGCCAAAATTTCAGCTCCGCCCCTGCACCTGCTGCTGGGTGTGGAGCGTGTTAAAAACACACTGGTGGAAAATACTCACCGTTTTGCAAAAGGTTATTCAGCCAATAATGCGCTTTTGTGGGGTGCCCGAGGCATGGGCAAAAGCACGCTTGTGAAGGCCATTATTGCTGATTTAGCAGGCACTTACAAAGACAAGCCCCCTGCCCTTGTTGAAATCCACCGGGAAGATATAGCCAGCCTGCCTGCCCTGCTCACGCAGCTGCGCGGCCTGAACAGGCTTTTTGTGCTTTACTGTGATGATTTGTCGTTCAACCAACCAGACCGGGATTTCAAAGCCCTGAAATCTGTCCTTGAAGGCGGGCTTGAAGGCAGGCCTGAGAATGTGATTTTCTATGCGACATCTAATCGCAGGCATCTGCTGCCCCGGCAGATGGCCGATCAGGAATCAGCCATCGGTATTCACCCGAACGAATCCATGGATGAAACCATCGCCCTTTCTGACCGCTTTGGCCTATGGCTCGGGTTTCACCCCTGTGACCAGAAGGATTATCTGGCGATGATAGAAGGCTATTGCCGGGAGTTTGATATCCAGCCAGAGGATACATGGCAGCACGCTGCACTTGAATGGTCTAAAACACGGGGGAATCGCTCAGGTCGCACCGCCTGGCAGTTCACCATGAACCTCGCCGGTGAAATGGGTAAGAAAATCAGCTTTTGAAGATTACTCTTTAGGTGGTAAAGTCTGTACAAAATCAATGGCCATAATGAGATAACGTTCCAGGTGTTCATCCTCAGACACACCTTCAGGCCCCACCATAGCCCAGCCCTTCATGGCCTTACCCGTTATATCCATCGGCTTTGTGTGCGCATCAGCAAACACTTTTTTTGCAGCCTCAACACCTACACGGATGATCAGCCACTCCTGATAAACACCCACACACATATTGCCGTTCAAAAGCCAGCCAATGCCACCGAACATCTTCTTCGGCGACATGCCCGGCCTTTCACATAGGTGTTCTTGCAATCGTTCGGCTAAACCAGGATCGTAAGGCATAAGAGGACCTTAATCCTTACGCCCATAAATCAACCCCAGCACAGCCCCTGTGACAACATATTGGATGAACTGGAAAATTGTATGATACACAAGGAAAGTGGAGACTGGGTTGATATCTATCTTCGCAGCAGTTGCAAAGCCCATCACACTATAAACCATTAGGCCAATAATCAGGCTGAACTTTATCCCCTGAACAACAGGATGGCCTGCCTTCTGATAAAAAGGGTAAAGATACGCTATCACCACCCCCTGAATAGTCATAGCAATGAGGCCGAATTCGATGATCGGTTCTGGTCGGGTAACAGCCCCCAAGTTCACATAAAGGTCATGAAACCATATCAAATGCCAAGGATAAGCTATCGCCATAGTCAACACTATATAGGATAAAGTTGCCAAGGCTATCTTCGTACCATTCATCACATACTCCTGTTCTGTCCCATGATATGTTATTTTCTATACCTGAACCTAGATGATTAGACATTTCACATATCACTTGTATAATAAAAGCTTGCATTGGATGCAATCATTTTTACTTTTATTATACAAGCGGTTCGAATATGTCCCCAAAACCCAGAACACCTCATTCGGAAAAATCCACATGCCCAGTGGCTCATGCCCTTGATATTATTGGTGACTCCTGGACACTTATTGTGATGCGCGACATGGCGATGTTCAATAAACATGAATTTAAAGACTTTATGCAGGCCGCCGAAGGCATCGCCACAAATACTCTGACAGACCGGTTAAAACGCCTTGAATGTGTGGGGCTGATCAAGCAAATGCCACACCCTACACATAAAACCCGGAAACTTTATTACCTGACTGAATCTGGCAAAGATTTTATCCATGTCCTGGTAAGCTTGGCGGCTTGGTCAGACAAAAATTTACCCCGCGTCAATCTTCCTGCCCATCTTCATGAAAAACTACAAAATGCCCCGGAAAAAATATCACAATACGCTCTTACTGAGATATTACGCTGGGAAGAAAAATATCTGGCATAAGAGATGAGCTTATCTTGCACTGGCGGTAGTTTCCCTTAAATATTTAAGAGGGTCAAGAGCTTGCCTGCCTTTTCTAATCTCAAAATGCAATTGCGGTACCGTAACAGAACCTGTTGTGCCGACACGTGCGATAACCTCGCCTTTACCGACCTTCTGGCCAGGCCTCACCAATAATCGTTCATTATGGGCATAGGCTGTCATCCACCCCCCCTGATGCCGTACAAGAAGCAGATTACCGTACCCCTCCAAAGCATTAGAGGCATAAACAACAACCCCGCTTTCCGATGCATGGACGGGAGAGCCCTGCTTGGCCAGGATATTAATGCCATCATTATGCAGCCCACCCTGTTTTGGACCATAACGCGACGCGATTTTGCCTTCAACAGGCCAATGAAAGCCTGTGCCCGAACGCGGCGGCGCCGCTGCACTGGAGACTGCTGGGCGAACCGCCTGCCTTCGTGCCGTACTTGATGGCGTTGAAGCAGAAGAAGATGTATTCGCAGCCGTTTTCAGTTCCGCACCACCCGGCAAGGTTAATTTTTGCCCGACACTCAAGCGATAAGGGTATTTAACCTTATTCTCAGTCATCAAGGCAGAAACAGTCACCCCATACTGGCGTGAGATGCTATACCCGGTTTCCCCTTTTTGCACTGTATGTACATGGGCCACGGGCAGGTTCAGGCGCTGCCCTACCGCCAGATCATAGGGCGCCCTGAGGTTATTCGCCTTAATAAGGTCACGCACCGGTATATTATGCGCTCGCGATAGAGCATAAAGCGTGTCTCCTTTATTCACCCTGATAACACGGGAAGAGCTTCTGCGGGCTTCCGGCCGGTAAGCCTGAGCATAACCGGTTGCTGCCCTGCCCGGCACAGAAGGTTTGGCCCGTGGGTATGGCACAGGGATTGGCGCATTGCGGACCTGATAAACCGGCTTGATATCAGCGGGTGATGTGGGGCCAAAACTCACACAGGCGTTAAGAAAAAGGGGCAAAACAGCCAGTTTGCCCACCTTTAACAGTCCCTGCATTCTATTTACCAAAACCCTCATAGACCAAGAATAACCAGCCTTTACCACACAGGCAAGGTCAGGTTGGAACTGCCCCTCAATTAACCTTCAATTTCTGCAGCAAGGCGGCCACGAGTTTCATGGTGGGTCAGATCAAGATGCAGAGGGGTAACGGACACAAAACCTTCCCGCATGGCCTGTAAATCCGTCAAATGGCCAGGAGTGCCAACCTCACGCCCAAGGCCAAACCAATAGTAAGGAAAGCCCCTTGGGTCAAAACGCTCTTCCACCATCGCCCCCGCTATGTCGCGGCGGCCCTGCTCAGTCACCCTTATACCTTTGATATCCTTGGCCAGATGAGGAGGAAAATTCACATTGATCAACACATTATCTGACCAACCACACCTAATAAGGCGAGATATAACTTCAGGCGCATGATGTTCAGCCGTTGCCCAGTTAATGTCCCTCTCTGGCTTTACCAGACACTGACTAAAGGCAATGGACGGAATACCGGCAAGTGTTCCCTCCATCGCCACAGAGACGGTGCCAGAATAGGTAACATCCTCAGCCAGATTGCCGCCTCTGTTCACACCTGAAAGAATAAGCGTCGGCAAGGCATCCTTCATGATTTTGTTCACCGCCATCATGACACAATCTGTTGGCGTACCAGACACAGCCCAACGCTTTTCTTCCAATTGCCTGATTCTTAAAGCTTTTGCAAGGGTCAGGGAATGCCCAGCCCCAGACTGTTCTTCTTCTGGGGCAATCACCCAGACATCATCGGTGAACTGACGAGCCACCCGCTCCAGCATATCAATGCCCGGAGACCGGATGCCATCATCATTCGAGATTAATATCCTTGCCGTCGATATTTGCCTCATGCCGACGCCTTGATCACCTCAAGCCCCCCCATATAGGGTTTTAGAGCTTCTGGCACACGAATGCTGCCATCCGCTTGCTGGTAATTCTCCATCACAGCAATCAACGTACGCCCAACAGCAAGCCCAGAGCCATTCAACGTGTGGGCAAAGCGGGTGTTTTTCTCTCCCTTAGCCCGACAACGCAGCTTCATACGCCGGGCCTGAAAATCCCCACACACAGAGCAGCTTGAAATCTCACGGTATTTCCCCTGCCCGGGCAGCCAAACTTCAATATCATAGGTGCGCCGAGCCCCAAAACCAATGTCACCCATACACAGCTTCACCACGCGGTAAGGCAATTCAAGGCGCTTCAGCACCTCTTCTGCACAGGCTGTCATGCGCTCAAGCTCGTCATCTGATTGATCGGGTGTCGTAATGGACACCATCTCAACCTTTTCAAACTGATGCTGCCTGATCATGCCGCGCGTGTCACGGCCAGCGGAGCCTGCTTCAGAGCGGAAACACTGGCTGTGAGCCGTATAACGAATGGGCAGATCTGCCTCATCCAGTATCTCACCGGAATGCAGGTTCGTTAATGTGACCTCTGACGTAGGAATGAGCCAATAATCATTGGTTGTTTTGAAAGCATCTTCACCAAATTTGGGCAACTGGCCCGTGCCATAAAGCGCCTCTTCCCGCACAAGAGCGGGGGTCAGTGTTTCTAAGTAGCCATGTTCGCCTGTGTGCAAATCCAGCATGAACTGGCCAAGCGCACGCTCAAGCCGAGCCACAGCCCCCTGCAACACCACAAAACGAGAACCTGAAAGCTTGGCCGCGCGTTCAAAATCCATCAGCCCCAAGGCTTCACCCAGTTCAAAATGCTCTTTTGCATCAAAGGGCAAATCAGCGGGTTCTCCCCAGGTGCGCACTTCCTCGTTATCATCTTCACTGTCACCGGCAGGAACATCATCATAAACCATATTCGGCAGGCTCATGAGCAGATTGGTCAGCTTCTCGCCTTTAATACGGCTTTCTTCTTCCAGTTCAGTCAAGCGGTCCTTTAGAGCGCTCACTTCTGTCATCAAGGCTTGGGCTTCTTCTTCATTGCCCTGCCCTTTGGCACGACCAATCAGCTTGGAGGCTTCATTACGACGCGCCTGTGAGGCCTGCGCTTCAGTGAGAACAGCCCGGTGCGCTTCATCAAGCGCCAGAATTTCTGCTGAACGGGGGCCTTCACCGCGGCGGGCAAGGGCTTTATCAAAAGCTTCGGGGTTTTCGCGGATCATCTTCAGGTCAAACATAAGCTCTTCTTTTCGTCAGGTTTCTGTGTCGGCCTTCTGGCGTTTTTTCTCTGTTGCTGCAATCAGCAGGATGGAAACCTCATATAACAGCAGGATGGGGATGCCAAGGGCGATTTGGCTAATTGGATCAGGCGGTGTTAAAAAGGCCGCCATCGCAAAAGTGGCCACAACCATATAGCGGCGCTTTTCCCGGAGTGTCTTCGCACTCACCAGCCCTGCTCTGCCCGCAAGGGTAAGGGCAACGGGCAAAAGGAACGCAAGACCAAAGCCAAAAATCATTTGCATGATAAGAGAAAGATATTCGCTGACCCGAGCCTCCGCGGCAATTTCAATACCACTTTCCATGTTCGTGGCCTGATAGCTCAGCAAAAACTCCCACGCCCATGGAATCACCAGAAAATAAGCAAGACACGCTCCCATGGTAAACAGGATTGGTGTCGCTACCAGGAATGGCAGGAAAGCATAGCGTTCGTTTTTATAAAGGCCAGGGGCTACAAACTTCCATATCTGCACAGCCAGAATGGGAAAGGTCACAATAAAAGCAGCATATAATGCCACCTTCAACTCTACCACAAAACCTTCCATCAGACCGGTGAAGATCATACGGGCATTTTCGTTGCCAGCCTGAGCTTTGAGATAAGGTTGTGCCAGTATCTGGAATATTTCAGAC
>JBNKGK010000177.1:0-7151 GCA_050289785.1 Kordiimonas sp. | reverse complement strand
ATGAAAGATGCCAACAACCCGGGCCTTGATTTCACCTACAGAATGTTTCCTGGCGAAAAGCACATGACAGCCTGGGTACACACGTTTCTATACGGCGTGCAACATATGTATAGCCCTGCCGACTGTGTGCCTTTTAGAGATCCCGCAGCTTGTGAGAGCAGGTAACCGCCTCGTCTGATCTCCATGCTCATAACCTGAAAGGCACTAACGTGTTGCAAGAACCATTACCAAAACAACAAGCTGACAAAAAACAGGCCATCTACGCCAGATATGTGCTTTTCGTTTTGCTGCTTGTGTACATCATGAATTTTATCGACAGGCAGATTTTAGCCATACTGGCGGAAGAGATAAAAGCTGACCTGAACATCACAGACGCTGATCTGGGCTTTCTTGTGGGAACCGCTTTTTCTGTTTTCTATTCCACTTTTGGCATTGCCTTTGGAAGACTGGCGGATGTCTGGAATCGTAAAAAACTGATCACGACAGGGCTCAGTTTCTGGAGCCTGATGACCTGCCTTTCTGGCTTCTCCAAAAGTTTTACCCCCCTTGTAGCCTGCCGCTTTGGCGTGGCTGTCGGGGAAGCCACAGCCACACCGGCTGCCTTCTCCATCCTCTATGACTATTTCTCACCAAAAGTGCGCACCACTGTCCTGGCCATTTATGATAGCGGTATATACATCGGGGCAGGATTAGGGCTCTTTATTGGTGGCACAGTGCTTGATTTCTGGACAGGGCTATACCCTGATTCTGCCACGGCCCCTCTTGGCCTGAAAAGCTGGCAGGCCGCTTTTATCATTGTTGGTCTTCCCGGCGTTTTGCTGGCGTTATGGGTTTCTACCCTCAGGGAGCCCGTGCGCGGCCAACAGGAAGGCATTACCAGCCAGATAGATACCAAACCTCTCAAAGAGGCCCTCACCGTTCTGGTCAGCATGGTACCCCTGGTCAATCTGCTGGTGCTTTCCAGATATCAGAAAATACAAAAAGCCCTAATGATCAATATCACCATCGGTGTGCTGATTAGCGCGCTTGCCTATGGGTTTATCAAAGCGACAGGCAGTGTGGCACAGTGGTCTGCCATGGGCATTGGGCTTTATGCCGTATCTTCATGGGCGCAGGCGCTGGCAGGGCGTGATCCTGTCATTTTTGCCATGATCTTTCATTGCAAGACCCTGCGTTTTCTGGCGCTAGGTGGTGCGATGCCGCTTTTCTCTGCCGTTGCGATTGGCTTCTGGTCCATTCCTTATTTCCAACGGCAATATGGTGTGAGCGTGGCAGATATCGGTGCTGTTCTGGGGCTGGGTAATGCCGTTGTGGGCTTTATTGGTGTTCTGGTCGGCGGTGTGCTGGCCGATAAACTGCGGACACGCACCAGCCGTGGCAAGCTTTATGTGGTATGGGGCAGCATTTTTACCGGTAGCATTGCCTCGCTTGTCCTCCTGAATACAAACAGCCTGACTGTTGCTTACGGGGCAGCCCTGGCAAGTACATTTGTCGGCGCGATGGGCTTTCCCACGGGGTCCTCCTCTGTCAATGACCTGATGTTACCGCGCGGCAGGGCAACAGCGTCAGCGCTTTTCCTCATGGTGAAGGTTTTCCTGGGTGGCGCGCTGGGGCCTTATCTGATCGGCTATCTCAGCGATGCCTTTATGGCATCTGGCATTGAAAACGGTGAAGCCCTCAGAGAGGCGATGCTCTGGAGTTTGATTATGCCAACCCTTGGTCTAGTGCTGCTTTGGCAAGCCATCCGCCATGTTGAGCAGGATGAAAACAACATTATCAGCCGCGCCCGCGCTCTCGGTGAACCCATATAGAAACAGGATAAAGACATGCGAGACGAACAATATAAGGGCCCTCTGGCTGGGCTAAATGTTATTGATTTTGGCCATTATTATGCGGGGCCCATGGCCGCCGTTTTACTGGCAGATCAGGGAGCCAACGTTATTCACATTGTGCGCCCCGGTGAGCCAGAGCTGAAACCGCAACAATATCGCCTTCTAAATCGGAACAAGAAGCTGATTGAATTGGATATCAAATCCGCTGAGGGACAGCAAAAAGCCTTGTCGCTCATCAAGCGAGCCGATGTGGTGATCGAAAACTTTCGCCCCGGTGTGATGAAAAAGCTGGGGCTGGATTATGCCAGTTTGAAAAATCTGAACCCTGGCCTTGTGTATCTGTCCCTGCCAGGATTTGCCTCAACAGATAAAAAACGCAGCCATATTCAGGCTTGGGAGAATGTGGTGGCCGCAGCGGCTGGCATGTACACTGAATGCCATCTGTTCCGGCAAAAGCTGGGGTTCCCACCTGTTTATACATGGGTGCCTTTATGTTCTGCCTTCGCCAGTATGCACGGCGCCATTGCGGTGATGGCAGCCCTTGTTGGCCGGGAAGAGTATGGTACTGGCACCGTGATAGAGGTGCCGCTGGTGGAGGCGGGGCTATCCCTGTTCCCTGATCAGTTTCTGGTGCGATCCTCTGGCAGTTTTAAAGACCCATGGGCACCCTTCCGCACACAGGTGGAAGGTGAGATTAAAAGGCCCAAGGAATATGAGCATCTGGCCTACCAGCGGGGGGATAGCGAAGAGGTGCAATATCACAAGCTGGAACGCGCTCATGACGAGATGCAGCCGCCCTATTTCTATCAGCTTTATCCGACTGCAGATGACAGACTGGTGCTAACCCACACGGCCGGAAACCCAGCCTTCGCTGAGGCCTATTTCACCGTGCTTGGCATTTATGAGCAGTTGCGCGCTGAGGGCTATATCAATGAAATACCGAGAGGCGTGGATCACGGTAACAATCTCTCAAGCGGCTATATGTTGACCCCGGAGAAGCGGCAAAGGCTCATCGAGCTCACCACACAGGCCATGCGGCAAAAAACCGGCGATGAATGGGAAGAACTTTTCGAAAAACATGGTGTGCCGGGCAATTATATCCGCACGCGGGATGAATGGCTATCATTGGAACCCATGATCAAGTCTGGTGTGTTAACAAAAATGCAGGGGGAAGCCTCAGAGCTAACCGTGCCAGGACGGGTTGTGGATGTATCCGGCCCAGGTGGATCGGTGATGGACATCCTGCCGGATGAACCTATCTGGACGGATTATGAAACTGCCTTAGACCTCTTTGGCAAGGATAGGTCGATAAATGCTCCTCACGGAGTCCAGCCCCTTAAAAAAGGTGATCTGCTTAAAGGCCTTAAAGTACTGGACTTGGCCAATGTTGTGGCTGGCCCCACCTCCTCCTACACACTGGCACAATATGGCGCAGATGTGATTAAGGCTGACCCGCCGACTTACCCTGCAGGGATGCTGAAAATGTGTATTCACCTGAACCAAGGCAAGCGCAGCATCCTAACGGACGTGCATTCAGCGCCAGGTCGGGAGGTGCTGCAGCGCCTGCTTGGCTGGTCTGACGTTGTTGTACATAACATTCTGGATGACACGGCCAAGCGGCTTGGAGTGGCCCATAGCCAGCTTGAGAAACTGAAGCCAGGTATCGTGAGCTGCCAGCTAACGGCCTTTGGCGGATCGCATCGAGGCTATTGGGAAAACAGAAAGGGATTTGACCCTCTCGCTCAGAATGCCAGTGGTGTTATGGTTGGTTATGGCACAATGGAGTATCCGCAGGACCATGGTAGCCTGTCCGCAGACATCATGGGTGGCATCAGCCTTGCGTTCAGTGCCCTTCTGGGTGTGTATCAGCAGCGCAAAACAGGCTATGGCGGTGAAACCAGAGCCTCACTCGCCAGGGCCATTTCCTATGTGCAATTCCCAGGCATGATCAGAGAAAATGGCAACAGCTATTGGGGTGAACCTACGGGGCAAATGGCTCTCGGCTCAAATTGGTGGGATCGCCTTTATCAATGTGCAGATGCGTGGATTTATGTGTGTGCAACGGCAGGCCAGAAACTGCTTTTATCCCAAATAATCATTGGCACTGAAACATGCGCTACAGAACAGCTAGAAACAGCCTTTCTTTCAAAAAGCTCAGGTCACTGGCTGCAACGGATCAGTGAAAAAGGCATTGCCTGTCATAAAGTGATCACCGTGGATGATTTCTGTGCAGAAACAGACATTAAAGCCGTTCCCGCTACCACATCTGACGAAACGGTGAGTGAAAACATTGATGTGTTGCGCTGGGATGATCACCCTTTCGATATACCGATGGTGCTGCTCGCTCCAGCATGGGTACGTGTAGGCGAAAACCACAGCTATAAACGCCTCACGCCGGCTCCGAAACTTGGGGAACATACAGCTGAAATCCTGGCTGATCTTGGGTATGATGATAATGATGTTCAGGAACTCATACGGCTAAAAATATCGTACGCACATTTGCCAATGCATAAGAGGCAAAGATAACGTTTTTGTTGGGGTTAATGTGACCCCATAGCATTTATTCAAATATTTCCCTAAAGGTGTAGTAACAAAAGCCAGGGCCGTTTTCCTGTGTTCGAATTTGGCCCCCGAGGGCTTGGCAGCTCCATGTTCCAAATTGGGGGCGGCAAGGCAAATACATTGCTCCCAGCAGAAATACTATAAACCCCCAAGATGAGAAGGCCCCCCATTGGTGAATAAAACGTTTTCTAACAAAATAGGTATTGCGGAGCGCACTTTCTAGATTGTTTAATCCCGGGGATTGATGGTGTAAAAATAGCCTTTAAATATGAAGCTTTTGATTGATCAATTATATGCAAAAAGTATATAGAATATTGTGAAGCATCTGACAAACAGTGAAACTGAAATCCTGCGTACATAAGGCAAACTTTCTATGAATGCTTATGAGTGAAATGCAGGAAATTATTCGTGTTAAATACCCTTAGAGAGCAGTAATGATAATTATTAGTTGTTTTTATGGTTATTTATGGATAGACAAAAGTTACTTTTAGTAGTTTTTAGGTGCTTTATTCTATGTCTAGTGCGTTTTATTGTAAGAATAGGCGATTTCATTTTATCTCTGGTTTGCCTCGTTCTGGTTCAACACTGTTGGCTGCTATTCTGAAACAGAATCCAAAGTTTCATGCGGGCATGACCAGCCCTGTTGGTAGTTTATTCAGTAATCTCATTGCCGCAGTCAGTGCAGGCAGCGAATTGGCACCAATGGTATCAACAGCACAACGTAAGAGATTAGCAAAAGGGCTTTTTGACAGTTATTATGATGATTTACCTGACGATAAGGCAGTCATATTTGATACCAATCGCTCATGGACAGCTAATCTTACAGCCCTAACCGCCCTGTTCCCAGAAGCAAAAGTGCTATGCTGTGTTCGTAATGTGGCTTGGATTATGGATAGTATGGAACGGCAGTTCCAGTCTAATGCCTTTGAAAATACAAGACTTTTTCACTCTCCGGCAGAGCGTAGCACGGTTTTCAGCCGTTGCGACGCTCTTGCAAATCGTAATGGGCTGGTGGGTTATGCCTGGTCAGCTCTCAACGAGGCCTTATACGGAAGTCATGCTGATAAGCTCTTGATTGTGGATTATGATCTTCTTGTTAGCCGCCCTAGCGAGGTGATGGGCCTGATATATGGGTTTCTGGAAGTAGAACCCTTCAGTCATGATTTCGATAATGTTGACTATGATGCCCCCGCGTTTGATGAACAATTAGGCGTTTCGGGGCTCCATAAGGTGCAACAGAAAGTGGAGCCAAAACCACGCTCCACCATATTGCCGCCCGACCTATTTTCTCAATACAGCAAATTGAATTTCTGGCGTTCGGTGCAGAAAAGCAGGGCCCGGATTATCAGCGAAAAAGCTGACCCTGCAGATACTCACGAACACGAAAAAACCAATAGTTAAAAAAATCATTTTAGATACTCAATAAAGAGATACCAATGGCTGACCTGATTGTAACCACCCTGGATGACGAAACGTATAACAGCGGCTCCCTCACAGATGAAACAAATGATGGTAACGGGCTTTCCCTCAGGGAAGCGATTGGTGTGGCTAGCAACGGTGACACCATTAACTTTGATGCCAGTTTGTCAGGCGGAACAATGCAGGTGTCATCCACTCTGGTCATTGATGGCCTGGATGTCACGATAGATGGTGATATTGATAATAATGGTTCGCCTGATATCACTCTTGATGGCGCTGATAGTGTCAGGCAGATGTTCATTCAGGGTGGCACAAGCGGTGACAAGGTTGAGGTTACATTAGACGGCCTGACCTTCGCAAATGGTACTGTTTTTGGCTATGGCGCTGCGCTGGGTATTTACAGTGATAGTGCGGTGACAGTAAATAATAGTATCTTCAGGGATAACAGTGCTAATATGGGATATGGCGGTGCCATAGGCGCTAATTATTCTGGCACTAGCCTCACGATCAACAACAGTGCCTTTATTTCAAATTATGCATCACAGAGTGGCGGAGCTATTCATGCTCGCGCGGACCTAACTGTCACAAACTCTTACTTTAGGGGAAATAGTGCTTATTCCGGGAAAGGGACAATTTCTACCGATGGACAGGCCAGCTTATCAGTTAGTGACAGCGCATTTTATAACAACTCAGGCGGTGCTATATATTCTGAGTCCTCAGGAACAGTTAATATTGCAAGCAGTTTTTTCTCCCAGAGCTCAAATCCCGTTCATATTAATAGCGGTAATTTAACAATTACGGAAAGCTTGTTTTCAGACAATTCTGGAAATGCTGTATATTCTGTACTCCCCACTACAATTATCAATTCCAGTTTTGTTAATAATGCCTCTGGGGCTGCTATTCGTTTAGAATCCGATGCAGATGGTTCATTGATTGTTGGTAGTGTCATTGCTGGAAATGATGGTATTGGCGTATACGCATACCATCCCAACCCATTGGATATTATCAATACAACAATAACTGGCAACTCAGGAGCTTCGATCAGGTCATATGGTGGAGCTGTTGTTGATTTATCTAACTCAATTGTTACAGGTGGAACTGGTTCCAGTGGCATAAGTACTGGGGCGGGTGGCACGGTAACGGACAATGGGTACAGCATCTTTGGCAATTCCACGCCTGATCTATCAACCATTTTCCAATCAACTTCCACCACAAATGGGGTTCTTGGCGGCACAGTAACAGATAGCTCTGTTAGTGTCGGGGCGTCGCTGCCCTTTGGTAGCTACAGCAACTCGACAGGCTTTTTAAAAATTGTTGAGCTTAATTTTACAAGTTCAG
>JBNKGK010000176.1:0-7158 GCA_050289785.1 Kordiimonas sp. | reverse complement strand
GAATCCGGGCGCTTTTACAGCTGCAATTTTAAGAGATCCTCTTAATTTGTTCACAACAAAGTAGCCAGGGCTTCCCCGTCAATATCTTCAGCAATGATCAGAAGAGGCTTGCCGCTTTGAACAACAGCTTCCAGAAGTGGCAGCATTGGCTGCAGGTTTGAAAGTTTTTTCTCGTGCAGCAGAACCAGTGGGCTTTCAAGCTCAACAGTCATCTTCTCAGCGTTTGTGATGAAGTAAGGAGACAGGTAACCACGGTCAAACTGCATCCCTTCAACAACGTCCAGTTCGCTCTCGAGGCCTTTAGCTTCCTCAACAGTGATCACGCCTTCTTTGCCAACTTTTTCCATGGCTTCTGCGATCATGTGGCCAACTTCAGCTTCACCGTTCGCAGAGATAGTCCCAACCTGAGAGATTTCCTCATTGGTTGTCACGTCTTTGGAGCGGGCTTTCAGGCTTTCAACAACTTTTGCTGTTGCGATATCAATACCACGCTTCAGGTCCATTGGGTTCATGCCTGCGGCTACAGACTTCATACCCTCGCGAACAATTGCCTGAGCCAGAACAGTAGCAGTTGTTGTACCATCACCAGCAACATCATTGGTACGGCTCGCTACTTCTTTCACCAGCTGAGCGCCCATGTTTTCGAACTTGTCTTTCAGTTCGATTTCCTTTGCGACAGATACACCATCTTTGGTCACGCGCGGGGCACCAAAAGCTTTATCAAGAACAACGTTACGGCCTTTCGGACCCAATGTTGTTTTCACAGCGTTTGCCAGTGTGTCCACACCCTTGAGAATGCGGGCGCGGGCGTCTTCATTAAACTTTACGTCTTTGGCAGCCATTTTCGGCCTCCTGAGATATTAGATTGAATTATGGATAACGACAAAAGGCCGAGTATTTACTCGATAATGCCCATGATGTCTGATTCTTTCATGATCAGCAGATCTGCACCGTTCAGCTTTACTTCAGTGCCAGACCATTTACCGAACAGAATTTTATCGCCTACTTTAACGTCAAGGGCAGTAACAGAACCATCTTCACCCTTGATACCTGTACCAACAGCCACTACTTCACCCTCTGAAGGTTTTTCCTGAGCTGTATCTGGCAGGATGATGCCGCCAGCAGTTTTAGCTTCGCTCTCAAGGCGCTTGACCAGCACACGGTCATGAAGCGGACGAAAAGCCATCGATTGTCTCCTGATTAAAATCATTAAATTAGTATTGTTAGCACTCACCCCTTTAGAGTGCTAACACGCGGTTTATGTAGGCCACACAAGGAGAGGCTTCAAGAGGGGACACGAAAAAAAAAATTCAACTCCCCCCAAAATTCCAATTGAGAGGGGCTTTAGGGTCCTGACCCTTGCAAAACCTTCTTCGAAGCATACGGCGCTGAATCTTGGTGGACTAAAACCTTCTGGTCGGCGCAGCATAATTACAACACTTTGAAACTGCCCGCCCCAAAAAAGCCCTCGATCCGCCCCGATTAACTCTTAATTTATCATTATCTCGTAGGAATCAGGTAACTTAATTCAGGACAAAAGAGTAAGATATTGAGGGGCCAAATATCTGTGCCTAGTAAACTTCGATATATTCTTAGGAAACAGTTTTGGGGAGTCCTATTTATCCTCACTCTGGTTGTGTCTGTTCTGGCTCTGTCGTCATTAAACAGATCTGTTTCCCGGAATGTGGAAGAGATTCATAAACAATGGTCTGTATTTAACAATGAACAACCGAAAAAAAGTGACCTGATTCGAGCTTTATATCAGGAATTAGGTTATGGAGGTGCGGTTCATAATTTCCACAATTTCATTATCCGCGGAAAAGATTTTTACTGGGTAAATGCCTCTGAAAAATTGGAGGAGGCTTTAAATATTGTCTCCCAATATAAAGATTATCCCATAACGGCAGAGGAAACACATGCACTGGAGCAACTCAACATTAAGTTAGCCTCTTTTGGTGAGGCCCTAAAGCACCTGAACCCCCAGGGCCTCCCTGTTGTTAAAAAAAATATCATAGATACCGCACCGCCACTCAGCAGTGCTCTTGCCGATATACAGGTTTTGGAACAATTTGCTGAAGATAATGAAAGCCAACCCACACGCTCTGTTCTTTTGAAATCCATGCTTTCCAGCATGGGGCTGGGTGGTATGATTGACCAGTTCAAGGAAACCGTATTAGGGGATAGCAAAACAGAAGCAGCCTTTCTAAACAGCCTTGAAGGTATTGGCCAAACCCTTGCCCTGTATAGTCGCCTAGACCTAAACAAACAGGAAAAAGAGAGTCTGGCCAAAATCAGAGCCACTGTTCAAACATATGAACAGAATTACGCGTTTATTCAGGATGGATTAGCCAATAATCTAACCACTGCAGAGATCGACAAACAGGTATTTGTGGACGATAGCCAAGCCTTTGCTGCCCTTGCAAACCTGCGGCACAATATAACATTGCAGCAAATCCAGCAGGCGCAAAAGGTTGGTAGCTCCATAGACATGGCAATAGAGGCCAACCATCAGAACCTGTATGGTCTGATAATCCTCGGTAGCCTTGTTTTCTTTACCGCGACAATAGCCTTAAGAGACAGAATAATTGCTGAGCGGCACTTGAGAGAAAGCGAAAGCCAGGCCAAACAATATGCAGCCCGCCTGTTTGACCTGAAAAAGGTGATTGATGATCATGCTATCATTAGCCAGACAGATGCCGAAGGCCACATTACCTATGTGAACAAAAAATTCTGCACGGCATCAGGTTATTCGCGTGAAGAACTTTTGGGACAAGATCATAAGCTTCTGAATTCCGGGCATCATCACCGTCAGTTTTTTCAGGATCTATGGCGCACTATATCACAAGGTAAAAAGTGGTATGGAGAGATTAAAAATACCGCAAAGGATGGTTCTCATTACTGGGTGCAGTCCACCATCGCGCCGGAATTTGACGCGACAGGGCACATCACAGGCTATACCTCCGTGAGAACAGATATCACACAACAGAAGAGACAACAGGAATTCCAGGAACTAAAAACACTGGCCGCCATTGAAGAGAGCCAGCTCAAATCAAATGTTTTTGCATCTCTCAGCCATGATCTGAAAACACCACTCAATGCTATTATCGGTTTTTCTGAAGTTTTGAAGAATGACCCCTCAGACATGGAAAAACACAGAGAATATATACCGCTCATTCACCAAAGCGGCCTTACCCTGATGCGCCTGGTGAATGACATTATGGATATGTCCAAAATTGAAGCTGGCCGGTATAAACTGGCCCCCAGCACCATATATCCCAAAGAACTGCTTACACCGGTTATTCATATACTGGCCCAAATGGCGGCACAGCACGATGTCAAGATAGACTTTAACTTTGATAACCGCATCGACACCTTGATCGTCGACCCGCAAGCACTTGAACAAATCTGCACCAACCTTGTGGCCAATGCGATCAAGCACAGCCCGGCGCATTCAACTGTCCATATCACCGGCAACATTAACCTTAAGGGCGAGTTTGTGCTTTCAGTTAGAGACAGTGGCAAAGGTTTCACCGAAACCGCCCTAAAAAACCTGGGCAAACCATACAGCAGTGACACACGCCACCAGGCACAAAGAGAAAAAGGTACGGGATTAGGCCTTTATATCAGCTCATTATACTCTGAGTTGCATGGCGGCAAACTAACCGCCATGAACATGCCGGGTGGTGGCGCAAGGGTAGAGGTGATTTTGCCTAGGTCTGTCGTATCCCAAACCGAACAAACTTTCTCCGCCACCATATAACCCTCAGGGCTGTATTATCACTGGGCGGCAAGAACACTTCCTGCCCTCGTCAGAGACGTTTCGTCCATGAACATACCGCAGGAGGCCTGCACATCAAAGCCCACTCTGGCGTGCACTTGTACCTGCGCCTGCGGTAGTTCTGATCGGAAAATTTCTGCCGCCCGTTTGATAAACTCTTCGTCGGCTTCCTTGCCACTTTTTTCATTGGGAGGATTATACCTGAGAATATTCATATTCACCCTCAGGCCCCGGCTTTTAATCGCGCCACACATACGCAACACTTCAGCTTCAGTGTCATTCTGTCCTCTAATAAAAGCATGGTGGATTTTGGGGATTTTGGCCGTATGCATTTGCCAATCTGCTAACTTTTCCAGCGCGAGTTCATGGTCCATCGCATGAGGGAGCCAATAACCCCTGAAGACCGGGTCTGTACTATAAAAAGAATAATATATTTCAGGATGAATTTTCGCAAAGGTATCCACCAGCGAGCGTTTGGCAAAAGACTGCGGCATGACGGTGGATATCTGATATTTGGGCAGAAGACCACGGCTCAGTGCTTCATCAGCCAGTCCACCCAGAATATAATCTGCATCCTGACGAATATATTCACTCTCCAATGGTTCACCCCTCGCCATAAAATTATAATGCACCACCTGTGCAGGAGAGGCGTTCTTCGCATACCAATTGAGCGCGTGTCGGGCATGGGCAAACAGCTCATCAGGCCTGGCATCAAGGGCCACAACCTGCCCTGTCGTGGTCAGGTGGCACATACGACACCCTAGTTTGCAACCCGTTTGCGTGGACAAGTATACAACAAAATAATCGCCCGACCCGCGCACATATCGCGTTTCTAAAAAGCCTGCATTTTCGTGTTGCTGCACCCAATTGATAGAAGCATCCATCTCGCTATCAAATTGCATCATAGGCGCTATTCTGTTTTCTTGTGGTTCCAACATAAATCTTCCAAGTATTGATGCGCTTTTAAATGAATTAAAGGCAGTCAACATCCTCAATCCCGCAGCAAAATACACTAATTAAGCGAGTTTACAAACTATTAAGTGCATAACTCCCGTGATCAACTGATGTTTTAACAATCAATCCTTTTAGAAACCTACTTTAAGGCGATAGTATGACAGCCTATATATGCACCTTCAGAGTATCTTTTTCCCATTAACGCAGTATATATAGTCTGCAGGAAAGAAACTGAACCCAGGCTAACGACGTACCACCATGTCCCGACCATCCCTCTACCTGCACATAGGGCATCCAAAGTCAGGCTCCACAACCCTGCAGAACTTTCTGTATCAGAACTGGCTTGTGTTAAAAGAGAGAGGCTTTGAAATTCCCTCGCCCAAGTTGCTGGTTACCCACGGTAGCAGAAAACCTGGAAACCCACTGCATACCTTGAAAACAATCCGTGAAACGGGGGATATTAAGCCTATTCTGAGCTGGATAGAAAATGCCAGAACAACCACACCCCATACAACAAAGCTTATCTTGTCATCGGAATTTCTGGCCAGCCCGGGTTGGGCAACGCTGCTAGCACCTCTTGCTGAGATATGTTCTATCCACCTGATTTATTATATCAGACGCCAAGATCAACTTCTGCTTTCAGCATGGCGGCAATGGGGCCTTAAGCGAGGCCTCTCGCTGGATGAACTAATCACTCGCCGCCTTCGTAACAACCAACCCAATTTTTCAGCGATAATCAAAGAATGGCAAGAAGCCATACCTTTATCATCTTGCCGTGTGCGATTCCTTAATTCAACTTTCCTGGAAAAAGGCAATTTGCTTGAGGATTTCTGTCTGGCGCTCGGGACAACAAGGAACAGCTTGACGCGCTCGGAAGATAAAAACCTGAGCTATGATGGCAGACTTTTGCATTATGTCAGTCGCCATCCCCAGCTATTCAAGAACCCTGATGACAATCGTATCCTGAAACTGCTGGCAGGTGCAGCAGACAGGGAACCAGAGGTGAGAGCCAAATTATCAGAAGAACAGTTCGAAAAAATTCAGGCTCATTTTGAACCGCAAAACCAAATCCTTCTGGCAGATATACAACCAAACCATGGTGGCACCGCCGTGATAGAACGATCAACAGCCCCTGTTTTTACTGAAAGCGAAGATATCAGCCTTGCAGCCCAGAACAACTATGTATGGGCCCTACTGGAACAGGCAGGGAATAAAGATGACCCTTTGCTTCAAATGCTCAGGGCCACCTTTTCTTCACAGTGAGCTCATTCATCAATAATGGCCACAGCCCTTGTCCAGCCGGCAGAAGCAGCTTTGATCTTTACCGGAAAGCATGAAACCGTAAAACCGTGTGATGGCAAGGCTTCAAGGTTATGCAATTTTTCCAAATGGCAATAGCCGATATCACGCCCCGCTTTATGCCCTTCCCAGATAATGCTGGGATCTCCCGTTTCCGCATAGCGCTGCGCCGTGTGCACAAAAGGTGCATCCCATGACCAAGCATCCGTGCCTGTGAGACGCACACCGCGCTCCAGGAGATACATGGTCGCTTCATAGCCCATGCCACAACCAGTCTGTACATAATGATCCGTGCCATAAGCCCCGCCAGCAGCCGTGTTCACCACAACAATATCATAGGGTTGCAGTTCATAACCGATGCGCTTCAGTTCCGCCTCCACATCTGACGCTGTCACCACATAGCCATCCGGCAAATGCCTGAAATCCAGTTTCACACCAGGACGGAAGCACCAGTCCAGCGGCACTTCATCAATAGTGATCGCCCTTTCCCCTTTATTCATTGTGGAATGAAAGTGATAAGGCGCATCCAGATGCGTGCCATTGTGGGTAATCAATTGAACCATTTCTACAGCCCAGGCTTCACCATCAGGCAAATCCTCTTTTTTCAACCCTGGAAAGAAGGGGCCAATTTGCTCAAAACTATCTTCATGGTTCCAATAAGTAATTTGGGGCCCTACCCCATCCGGATCAGACACCACACCATTTTCGATCGGCATGGATATATCAATAAATTTTCTCATGATGTCGCCCCTCGCTGCTCTGCTCTTAAAACTGATTTCACTAAAAGTTATAGATTTTTTCTGGTATAATTCAAACTTGAAGCTACCCCAAGCTGATCTTAGCCGCAGGTCTGGCTAATAGGACAGCGAGTTAGAGGGTAGCCCCAAATACCGCTCCGTTTTCTATATGTCAGGGCCAAGTCACGTCCCCCTCGTGGCTTGGCCACTCTGTTAAAAAACGGCCTTACTCGAATAAGACCGTTTTTAGAGCAGTTCTGAATATCTCTTTGTTTCGGTTCGGCTTTCACCACAAAATGATAATCATTTTGTAGTGGTCTCGCCATATCATTTTATGGCATGGTTAAGAGGTAAGTGATGGAGGGATATATGGCAGATGATAGCAGCTTT
>JBNKGK010000175.1:0-7158 GCA_050289785.1 Kordiimonas sp. | reverse complement strand
AGTAGGAGGGAGAAACATAGGCGTGCGGGCCTGAGAAAACAGCTTTCACCAGATCACTATTTTTAAATGTTTTCCAGTGACTATTGCCCCGCGCGAAATGCCCCTTCAGGGACCCCTTATCGCCCTTCCCTGCATCATATAGCACAGGAAGATGGCTCACCTCAGGCAAGGGCTCAGCGCCCGAGACCAGCAGGCAAAAGGCAGTCTCTGTCATGAAAGCCTGTAGCGCTTTCAAGTCATCCTGCTTAAAGGCTGTCGGTGTGTACATAATTGTCTCGAAATTAGCCTGCACGCTTTGTTTTGGCATCCCGTGACGCCTTCTCTGTTTTAGTAAAGCGTCCTGTCTGACTATCACGTTCTGCAGAAGATATTTTCAAAACATCCGAGACCCACTGATTGAGGCTTTTACCCTCTGCAGCAGCCCTTAAGGCCACATTCCGATGAACTTTACTATCAGTACGCACCATAAACTGGCCACTAAACGCCCGATCAGGCTCTACTCCATCGGCTTTGCACATATCCAGATAGTCATCGATGCTATCATGAAAGGCCTGCTCCAGTTCTTCCGCCGTTTGGCCTTCAAAGTGAATAACATCGCTCAACCCTTCAACAACGGCGGAAAAAACGCCATCGTCAAAGCTGATTGGGCCAGAAACATATCCTTTATATTCAAGGCTCATCATTCACTCCTGCTTCTCTCAGGAACTGAGCCGCAGCGCGAACCGCCCCGGCCTTTGTGGTCGATTGCGGATATGGTCGGTGAAACACAGCCCTCACGCCGATTAACCGCACACGCACACGGCTACCATTGCCTTCTTCAATATCTGCTTCGAGCGCAATCAACAGCTCTTCAATATCGGCCCAGCGAATATCATTCGGCACCGGCTTGCGGTATATTGCCTGTAATATTTTTCTGAGTCGGCTATTCACTGATATGTAGTATCATAAATAGATATCACAAAAAGGAAAGAGCCAACGCTTAGCTCAATAGCCCTTTGATGGTCACACTGGCTTTGGCAAAATCCATCTGGCCGGCGTATTTCGCTTTCAGGGCCCCCATGCAGCGGCCAATATCTTTCAGGCCTTCTGCACCCAATTCTTCCACCACCACCTGGCAGGCCTTAACAATTTCTTCTTCTGTCAGCTGTTGTGGCAGGAAATCCTGTATCACGTCAATCTCGGCGCGCTCCTGCTCCGCCAGTTCAAGGCGGCCTGCCTCTTCATAGGCTTTGATGCTGTCACCGCGCTGCTTCACCATCTTGGCGAGGATGTCGGTGATAATGGCATCATCATCACGCTCGGCAGCATCCTGAGTTCTCAGCTCAATATCACGTTCTTTAATAGCCGCCAGAATAAGACGCACAGTGGAAAGCTTGCACTTGTCCTTCGCCCGCATGGCATCTTTCATGGCCTGATTAAGATCATCTCTCAACATTACACTGCCCCCAGCTAAGTAAGCATGATTCGAAGCCCAGCATCATAAACTAAGCTGCTCTTTCAAGCAAACGAGAATATTCAATTTAAGTTATTGATTTTAAACAGTATTTTTTTAAAAGCTTTTCCTTGACCTACATACCCCCTTTGCTTATTGTCCCGTCAATTTGACTGCCGGACGACCCCTTGATACGCAAAATGTGATTAGGTGCTCTTATCCGGTGCCCGACTTTTCGAGCGCTGGTGGTTTCCGTGCGACTGTAAGGCAAAAGGAACATGCTGTAATGACCGACCCCAAACCGACCTCACCAACACAGCCACCCGCCGATGATATTACAGCCGCCCTGGTGCTGGCTGACGGCACTGTTTTCTGGGGGTATGGTTTCGGCCGGGAAGGCACAGCGGTGGGCGAGGTGTGTTTCAACACCTCCATCACCGGCTATCAGGAAATTCTGACAGATCCTTCCTACGCCGGGCAGATTATCACCTTCACCTTCCCTCACATCGGCAATGTGGGCACCAACGCAGAAGATATGGAAACACGCAAGCCTGCGTCCCGCGGCCTGGTGATCCGGGAAGATATCACAGACCCGGCCAACTTCCGCGCAGAAGGCGGCCTGCCTGAGTGGACAGAAAGCGTAGGCCTTGTGGGCATTTCCGGCATCGACACCCGCAAGCTGACCCGGCACATTCGCACGAACGGCGCCCCGAACGGCGTGATTATATATAATAAAGAGGGCCAGTTTGATATTCCGGCCTTGATCGCAGAGGCGAAAGCATGGCCCGGCCTTGAAGGCATGGACCTTGCGAAAGAGGTAACCCGCAGCGAAAAAGAAGAATGGTGCAGCACCCGCTGGACCCAGGCACAGGGCTACGGCACGCTCACAGAGCCCCTCGCCCATGTTGTGGCGGTGGATTATGGCGCGAAGGATAACATCCTGCGCTGCCTTGCAGCCACTGGGGCAAAGGTAACTGTGGTACCCGCTGACACCAGCTTTGATGACATCATGGCCTTAAACCCGGATGGGATATTCCTCTCCAATGGCCCGGGGGATCCGGCAGCCACAGGCGAGTATGCCCTGCCCGTGATCAAACAGCTGATCGAAACAGGTCTGCCGATTTTCGGTATCTGCCTTGGCCACCAGTTGCTGGCGCTGGCCTTTGGCGGCAAAACCTACAAAATGCATCAAGGCCACCGGGGGGCAAACCACCCAGTGCAGGATTTGCGCTCAGGCAAGGTGGAAATCACCAGCATGAACCACGGCTTTAGCGTGGACGGTGACAGCCTGCCAAAAAATGTAAAAATCAGCCATATCTCGCTGTTTGATAAAACAGTGTGTGGCATTGAATGCACGGACAAGCCGATTTTCAGTGTGCAGCAGCACCCGGAAGCCAGCCCCGGCCCGCAGGACAGCTTCTACTTGTTCGAGCAGTTCATGACCCTCATCCAGAAACATAAAAAAGCTGCTTAAGTTACAAGGACCCATTATGCCAAAACGCACCGACATCGAAAGTATTCTCATCATCGGCGCTGGTCCTATTGTGATCGGCCAAGCATGTGAATTTGATTATTCCGGCACACAGGCCTGTAAGGCGCTCAGGGAAGAAGGCTACCGGGTGATCCTGGTGAACTCTAACCCTGCCACCATTATGACAGACCCTGAGCTGGCAGATGCCACCTATATTGAGCCGGTCACCCCGGAAGTGGTGGAAAAAATTATCGCCAAAGAACGCCCCGATGCCGTGCTGCCCACCATGGGCGGCCAAACAGGCCTGAACACAGCGCTGGCCCTTTCCCAGAACGGGGTGCTGGAAAAATATGGTGTGAAACTGATCGGCGCGGATGAAGATGCGATCGACAAAGCGGAAGACCGCAGCCGCTTCAATAAGGCCATGGAAAAGATCGGCCTTGAAGTGTGTAAAGGCAGCACTGCCCACAGTATCGAAGAAGCGCTGGCTGTGCTCGAGGAAGTGGGACTGCCCGCCATTATCCGCCCCAGCTTCACCATGGGCGGCACCGGCGGCGGTGTGGCCTATAATAAAGAAGAATTTATCGAGACTGTGACGAAGGGGTTGGATGCCTCCCCCACCAACGAAGTGCTGGTGGAAGAAAGCATTCTCGGCTGGAAAGAATATGAGATGGAAGTTGTGCGCGACAAAGCGGATAACTGCATCATCGTTTGCTCCATCGAGAATGTGGACCCCATGGGCGTGCACACTGGGGATAGCATCACCGTGGCCCCTGCCCTTACGCTCACGGATAAAGAATATCAGATCATGCGGAACGCCTCTATCGCCGTCCTCAGGGAAATTGGTGTGGAGACAGGTGGGTCTAACGTGCAATTTGCCGTGAACCCTGAAAATGGCCGCCTGATTGTGATTGAAATGAACCCAAGGGTGAGCCGCTCTTCTGCGCTGGCCTCCAAAGCGACAGGCTTCCCGATCGCCAAAGTAGCGGCCAAGCTGGCCGTGGGCTACACGCTGGATGAGCTGGATAATGATATCACTGGCGTGACCCCGGCCTCGTTCGAGCCAACTATTGATTATGTTGTCACCAAAGTGCCGCGCTTCACCTTTGAGAAGTTTGCAGGCACAGAGGCTGTTCTCTCCACCTCTATGAAATCAGTGGGCGAAGCTATGGCTGTGGGCCGCAGCTTTGGGGAAAGCCTGCAAAAAGCCCTGCGCTCTATGGAAACGGGCCTTACCGGCCTGAATGAGATCAGCTTCAAGGGCTATGAGCCCGGCAGCGGCAATTTCAAGCCTATCATGCATGATCTGGCTGTCGCGAAACCTGACAGGCTGTTGCGCATTGCCCAAGCCATTCGCGAAGGCCTGACCTTGGAACAGATCAACAGTGTTTGCCACTATGAGCCATGGTTCCTACGGCAGTTAGACGCGATTGTGAAAGCGGAAGAAGACGTACGCAAGAACGGTGTCCCCACGGATGTACGGCGCCTGCGCAAGCTGAAGATGATGGGTTTCTCCGATACCCGCCTGGCAGAGCTGGCTGGCACGTCTGAAGCTGAGGTGACAAGCGCCCGCCATGCGGCTGGTGTACGCCCAAGCTTCAAACGGATTGATACCTGCGCGGCAGAATTTGATGCCCGCACGCCTTATATGTATTCCACATACGAAACCTTTGCCGCCGGTGAAGAGGCTGAGTGCGAGGCAAACCCAAGCGACCGGGAAAAAGTGATTATTCTGGGGGGCGGGCCCAACCGTATTGGCCAGGGCATCGAGTTTGATTATTGCTGCTGCCATGCCTGTTTCTCGCTTTCTGACGCGGGCTATGAGACCATCATGATCAACTGTAACCCTGAGACGGTTTCCACAGATTATGACACGTCAGACCGCCTGTATTTCGAGCCACTGACCGCTGAGGATGTGATTGAAATTATCCGCAAGGAGCAGGAAAACGGCATAGTCAAAGGTGTGATTGTGCAGTTTGGCGGCCAAACACCGCTGAAGCTGGCCCATGCGCTGGAAGCTGTAGGCATCCCTATCCTTGGCACCAGCCCTGATGCTATTGACCTGGCGGAAGACCGTGAGCGCTTCCAGGTTCTTGTTCAAGAGCTGGGCCTGAAACAGCCCAACAACGGCCTTGCCCGCAGCCATGAAGAGGCTGTGAAGGTGGCGGGTGAAGTGGGTTATCCTGTGCTGATCCGCCCAAGCTATGTGCTGGGTGGCCGCGCGATGGAAATTGTGCATGATCGGGAAGGGCTGGATCGCTATATCGCTGAAGCTGTGCAGGTTTCCGGCGATAGCCCTGTGCTGATTGATGGCTTCCTGAGGGATGCCATTGAGGTGGATGTAGATGCGCTTTCTGATGGCACCAACATCCATATCGCGGGCATTATGGAGCATATTGAGGAAGCGGGCATTCACTCTGGTGACAGCGCCTGTTCCCTGCCGCCGTACAGCCTGCCAGTGGGCCTTGTGAACGAGATCAAGCGGCAAGCCCGTGAGCTGGCCAAGGCCCTGAATGTGGTGGGCCTGATGAACGTGCAGTTCGCTGTGAAAGATGAGGAAGTTTACCTGATTGAGGTGAACCCCCGTGCCAGCCGGACCGTGCCTTTTGTGGCCAAAGCGATCGGCAGCCCGATTGCAGCGATTGCCGCACAGGTTATGGCTGGTTCAAACCTCAAGAGTTTTGAGCTGCTGGACCCGATCACTGAGCATGTGGCTGTGAAAGAAGTTGTGATCCCATGGGCGCGCTTCCCTGGCGTTGATGTGCTTCTGGGCCCTGAAATGAAATCCACCGGGGAAGTGATGGGTATTGACCGCAACTTCGCCATGGCTTTCTACAAATCACAGCTGGGTGCTGGCGTGAACCTACCGATGGAAGGCAAAGTGTTTGTTTCCGTGAAGGAAAGCGACAAACACGCCCTGGTGCCCTTGGTGAGTGATCTTCTCGGCATGGGGTATAAAGTGATTGCCACCAAAGGAACTGCCAAATATCTGGCCGCTAATGGCCTTGAGGTGGAAACTGTGTTCAAGGTGGTGGAAGCCCAGCGCCCTCACGTGCTGGACATCATGAAAAACGGCGAAGTTCAACTGATGTTCAACACCACAGAAGGCAAGCAAGCCATCAAGGATAGCTATAGCCTGCGCACAACCGCACTAACGATGAAGCTGCCATACTTTACCACCATGGCCGCTTCCCGTGCTGCGGTACAGGCCCTGAAAGCAGTGAAAGCAGGCAACCTTGAAGTAAAACGCCTGCAGGATTTTGCCCATAGCGCATAGGCCGAATGGCCAGCGCCAGCTGAGGTAGCAAGACACCTATAATCGGCCGGGGAGTACTGCTTCCTGACCGACTCAGCATCTGCTTGATTTTTGATTACAGTTTTACTATAGTCTCAGCGTTGCGCCGGCCCCTTGGGTCGGCGCTCCTGTTTTGTATAGGCTCTGGCAACGCGGCCAATACACCGAAAAATGTATGACAACACTAAGTATGGACGGGACATATGAACGAAAAAGTTCCCATGCTTGAAGACGGCTACCGCCGATTGGAAGCCGAACTAAAGAACCTGAAGTCTGTAGAGCGACCCTCTGTCGTGCAGGCGATTGAAGAAGCGCGCGCCCACGGCGACCTTTCCGAGAATGCGGAATATCATGCTGCAAAGGAAAAGCAGGGCCATATTGAATACCGCATCATGGAGCTGGAAGGCAAGCTTTCCCGCGCGCAGGTGATTGATCCTTCAACGCTTTCAGGTGATAGAATTGTCTTTGGTGCCACGGTAACCCTGGCCGATGAAGACGATGAAGAAGTAATTTACCAGATTGTTGGCGCAGATGAAGGCGATGTGAAAAAGGGGAAAGTTTCCTATCAGTCCCCTATTGCTCGCGCTCTCATTGGCCGCAGGGTTGCTGATGAAGTGGAAGTTAAGACCCCAAGCGGTGAACGTTATTATGAAGTAATGAAGGTGGATTTCATTTAAGAAGCCCCTGTCCTTCACAGATATCAGGCCCGCCCATACTCTGGCGGGCCTTTTATTTTATGTTTCACTTGTAGCTTCCACCGCCTCAATTCGGCACTGAAAACAGTTTGTTGCCGCAAACCTGAGATGAAGATATGAAACGTCGGCCGCCGCCAGCAGTTCCATAATATGCTGCTTCAAGGCCCTGGCTTCAATCACTCTGGCAGCCTGATAAACAATTCTGTCTGCCCTGTTATAGCCCCGCAAAATAAACTGCGCCTCTGCCCGCGCCGCGAACATGGCC
>JBNKGK010000174.1:0-7199 GCA_050289785.1 Kordiimonas sp. | reverse complement strand
ATGACCCCCCTCTGCAGGTTGGGCATGATCTCGCCGGCCGGCATGAATACCACTGACATCCCGTGTTTGGACAAGACGTCACCCATCAGGGGCATCATCCGCATCTTCAGGCCTTTGAAATCGTCAATGCTGTTTATTTCCTTTTTAAACCAGCCGGACGCTTCGGGCGGACTGACACCACAGATAAGGCTGTGAATATTATGTTTGTGATACAGTTCTTCGAATATTTCTCTACCGCCACCTTGGTCGTACCAGGCCAGATATTCTGCTACGGCGGGCCCAAATGGCACGGATGAAAAGAGCTGAAGGGCAGGCTCTTTGCCTGCCCAGTATCCTGGGGTGGACCAGCCCGCTTCAACAGCACCATAACTCACAGCGTCAAAAGCTTCAAAAGCGGGGGCAAGAACGCCAGGTTCGTAAAAGTGAATGTTCACCGAGCCGGCGGAAATTCTGCTTACTTCTGTTTCCAGCTTTTTCCCCATTTCACCTATCATGGGAAGGGACGAGGGGTAGGTGCTTACCAGCCGCCACTCTTGAGGCTCGCCAGTGACTGTTTGCCCACCGTTATGTTGCTGTGAGGCTTGCTCAGGGCTGCAGGCGGTGCCTAACAAGCCTAACGCCAGAATAGCTAACCTATATTGTTTCATAATCCCCCAACCCTGGTTAAGTTATTCTAAGCAAATTTCTTTAATGCTTGCCCTAAGATCACATATAATTTGCCCATATCAGATGAAATGAGTGTTACAGCCATGGCACTGCCTCTGTCACCCATCATGGCACGCTCCATCATGCCTTCAAAATCACGGCAATAGCGAGCAACAGCTTCGCGGAATTCTCTGTCACCATTATATTTTTCGGCAATAATCTTTTTGGTTTTTCTGTCTGCTATTTTGAGGGTGCGCCGTACGAACACTGACCTGTCGCCGCTCAGATAGGCTTCCCACACATCATCAGGTAGGTCATGCGAAAGGGCTTTGTTGATATCAATGGATGTAGATTGCAGGCTTTCCATCAATAGCTGTGAGGTGCGGTTGAAGTCATTCTTTGTTGCGCTGGCAATCCGTTTTTCAACTTCAGCAGATTTCTCAATAAATTGTTCCGCGCGCTGGGCAATTTTCTCGGCTTCGTTACCGAGGCGCATGGCCAGGAGTGCGCTCTCTTTTTCTGCCTGTTCTGCTGTATCCTGATATTCCTGTAGTACGCGGGCAAGAGTGGCCTGCATTTCCTCGCGCAGGAAGGTAATGCGTTCATTAGCCCGGTTACCTATATCTTCCATGCTGGCGCCCAGTTCCATGCGAGTTTCTTCAACAGATTTCTGCATTTCTGTTTGGGCACGTCCGGTTTGGTCCATTAAGGCTTGTGTAGCAGCATCCAGCCTGCCTGCTGCTTCCATGGAGTTATCCGTAAAGCGTGCTACTTCTGTACCCATGGCATCTGATGCCTTATTGAGTTTGTTCACCACATCACTAGCTTCAGCCTGAATACGTTCCCGCTCACCAGCAAAGGCTTCCGCGGCACTGGCAAGTGCCTCACTTGAATCAGCCAGTTGCCGACGCAGACTTTCAGATTGCTGAGTCATGCTTTCTGATGTTTTGCCTAGTTGGCCTGCTGCTTTATCGCTGGTGTCAGTAAGCTGGGCAATAAGGGAAATAATATGTCCGGACTTTTCTTCCAATGACCCATGGCTTGTGTCTGCTGTATCCTGAATCTTTTGTGCCTGATCAGCAAAAAGTTGGGCGGCTTCTATCACACTGTTGGCTGCTTCAGTCGATGTGGAGGAGAGAGTTGCCCGCTGCTTGGTTAGGTCTTCCTCGAGGTGTGATAGTTTCAGGCGTGTATCATGCAGCGCAGCCGTGATTTCATCATTCTGCGCATTCATACGGTCTTTGACTGAATCCATATTTCTCTGGGCTGTCTCAGCTTTCAGGCTTAAGACTGCGCCGCTCGCTGTAATACCATCGGCAGCATCTTTAAGGCTTGTTTCAGCTTCTTGCCCTGTTTTCGCGAGCTGTTCTATCTGTTCTTCTACACTAGCTCGAAGCTGGCGTATATGCTGCAGCGTACGCTCGGCAGCGCTTTCAGCTTCTGCAACAGCAGCATCACTATGACCGGTGATAGCTTGCATCGTGCTTTCCAGGGCGTTTCTCGCGCGCTCCAGCCCGGCAGCAAGTACCTGATCCACCTGCTCAGCATGTTCTTGTACAGCTTTGCCTGTAGCTTCTGTGGTAGCCAGTGTTTGGGAATTCACTTCCTTGCTCGTTGAAAGGGCTGCCTGACAATGGTCTTCCAGTGACCGGCCTGCCTCTTCGAGTAGGGATTTAGCTGTGTCAACGGTTTCAATAACCTGCGTAGACATAGCTTTAGCTCGTTCTGAAAACAGGTTGCTCACATCACTCGTGCGTTCCAGTGCTTCGGAGGCTGCCGTTTTCACTTCGCCGACATGAGTTTTTAGCGTTTCTTCAATTTTTGAGGATTCCTGAGCAGCCAGCTCTGCTAGGTCTTTCAGCACATTTGCTTGTGTTACCATATGCTCGGAAAGCTCTGCCGATCGACCTTCCAGGCCTTCCACATTATGGCGGAACTTATCCATGCCATTCAGCACAGTTTCACTGATGTTTTGAAGGCGGAGCTCCACTTCAACAGCCACTTCCTGCACATGCCCTGCTTTTTCAACGATGTTAGACTGTGCCCGATCAAGATTCGTTTCCATGGTTACTGCCGCAGTTTCCAGAGCATTCAGGCTTGCATCAACTTTGTCTTTGGACGCTGAGGCTTGGGCGCTTGTATGCTCGCCAGCTTGTAGTAACTGCTGAGCCATGGCATCCATCATGTTTTCCAGCTTCTGGAAACGGCCTTCAATATCTGAAGTAAGGCTACTGATGGCTTCGCGTTCGGTTTGCAGGCGGTCACGAATGCCAGTAGTTTTGGCTTCGGTGTCCGCAGTTGCTGAAAAGAGATTGTTTATCTGTTCCTGAAAGCGGTTTTCCAGGTTGTTGATTCGGTCTGATGCCAGTTCCGCAACGGCTGAAATATTTTCAAGGTCTTTGGTGAGGGCTTTGTTGAGAATCGCCAGACGGTGCTCTGCTGCTTCCACTGGGGCCATCGCCTTGTGCAGATTACTCGCAATAGCCACACGGCGTTCCAGCGTTGGATCGGTGCGCTGAAAGGCAAGGGCAATAAGCCAGAAGACTGCTATTGGGGTGGCGAGCCCACCAACCAATCCTATGAGACTCTGAGTATTGGAAATGAGAGCGCCTAGATCACCAGTATTATTTAGATAATAGAAGCCTGAAACACACCAGAGGGCACTGCACAGAGTTGCCAGCAGGAATGGCATTTTTCGTTTGATATTTCTTGCTTGGCTGGGGGCAAGCTTTTCCTCATGATTAGTGTCTGGTGAATTTATTTCACCAGTTTCATCATGTGTTGGCTTTTGGGTAATGTTCAGGTCCACTTTTGACACGATATCCCTTCAAGCTTTGCTTTTGTTTCCCTGCTCCAGATATTTACTGATACCTCAGATTAGGGGGCAAAGACCAGTATAGATCACTCAGATTGCAAAAAGATCATGGCTATTTGTGGTATTATTGTGATTAAGTGGGGAAATTGGGGAAAGGTGTGGCGCATGACAACCGCGACTTTAGACCAGAAAAAGCCTAAAACAGGACCGACGCCGGCGCAGCGGCGTTATTTGAAACGTGGCTTGAATCAACCTGGTGGTAAGTTGCCGTTATTTGATATGGATGGACAGCAAATCAAAGATCAAACGATTCGGTCCTGTATCAAAAAAGGTTGGTGTAAGCCATGGGGCCGAAACCCGATCAAGCCAGATTGGCTGGTGTGTAAACTGACACCAGCAGGAAGAAAAGTGATTGGGGGCTAAGCTTATATGGGTAACTCGGGTGATACACTGATGGTTTTAGACCGGGAGTTTTTGAGGGGGTTCACAGCAGGGGACCCGGACTTGGAAAGACATTTAATTAATGTATTTATTGATCATGCTCCCTCTTATCTGGAGAACCTTCAACTAGCTGATGGTGAAAACTGGCAGGCGGCAGCCCATAAACTGAAGGGAGCTGCCCGTAGTGTCGGCGCTTTTCAGTTAGCAGAAGCTGCGGAAAAGGCCGAGACTATTCGGCAGGATGATAAAAGGCGGGAAGCTCTTGCGGGTTTGGAAAATAAATTGCAAGTGCTATGCAGTTATGTGGAAAGCATTGAAGAAGAGAGGCTTGATGACTTTGACGAAGAATAAAACTATTGTCCAATAGTCAGATAAGTCCTTAAAGTTAAAATAACAAAACAACTGAGAGCACTATATGAGCAATTACGATTTTGACCGTGTTAACGTCCTGCTTGCGGAAGATAGTCCGTTTATCCGGTCTTTGCTCGTGAATTCCCTGAAAGTGTTGGGCGTGGGGAATGTTTATGCTGTTGAGCATGGTGGTGATGCCATTCATTTTTTGCAGCGTGTAAAGAATGAACCGATGAAAATTGGTGTTCAGCAGATTGATATTATTCTCTCTAACTGGGATATGCGCCCCATTGATGGCATGATGTTTCTGCGCTGGGTGAGACGGCATAAAGATAGCCCGGATCGCTTTGTACCTTTTGTAATGATTACAGGTTATACGGAACCTGAGAGGGTGCTCCAGGCGCGGGAAATGGGCGTTAATGAAATGCTGGCGAAGCCGTTCACTATCAATAATATTGGTGAAAAGCTGATCTCTATCATAGAACGACCACGCCAGTTCGTACATACAAAGGATTATTTTGGCCCAGACCGACGTAGGCAGAGAATGCAGGCACCGGGCGCGGAAAGGCGTGTTCTGACAGATAAAAGTGAAGGCGTGGAGATCATTCGTGGCTAGCAAGAAACCTGTTATCGTGCGCTTTTATCGCTTTCAGAACCGCTTGAAGGAAAAAACGGCGGGCTTGGCTCCTGGCAATGTTTCTCTTTCATCCGATGCCTTGGCAGAGGCCGAAGCAGCTCTTAGTAAAATGGCAGAAGACTATCCTGATTGGGTCGCAAGCTTAATTGTCAAGCTACAGGAACAGCATGGAAGATGTGTTGATACACCGGAAATGCGACGAGATTGCCTGGAGGCTATGCACCATATTGCCCATGATATGAAAGGGCAAGGTGGCACCTTTGGCTATCCTTTGGTTACATCTTTCGCAGACTCTTTATATAACTTCACCAAGTCACGTGATGATGTCACTGATAATCAGATTGAACTGATCAAGGCCCATGTGGATGCTATGCGTGCAGTAATACGGGGGCGTGTAAGTGGCGATGGTGGTGAAATTGGCGCGCAGCTGAACAAAAGCCTCAATGAAGCCATTACAAAATACCAAGAATCTTGAAGGGGAAATTAGCCAGATTAAAAGGTCTGGCTAATTTGTCAGCGCCGCAACTCTTTTATAGCACTTTCAATACCGCCGATGGTGAGAGGGAACATCTTGTTTTCCATCAGTGTTTTCATCATGGTAATAGACTGGGAATATTGCCAGTGCGTGTCTGGGATGGGGTTTAACCACACGACATTCTGATAGACATCTGTGAGCCGTTTCATCCACACCTCACCAGATTCCTCATTCCAGTGTTCAACAGAGCCCCCAGGGTAAATAATTTCATAGGGGCTCATCGAGGCATCCCCAACAATGATCACCTTATAATCATGAGGGTAGGTATGCAGCACATCCATAGTTGAGAGCGTTTCATTAAACCGGCGCTTGTTATCTTTCCATACCCGCTCATACACACAGTTATGGAAGTAGAAAAACTCCAGATGCTTAAACTCACTGCGGGCTGCAGAAAAAAGCTCTTCACATAGTTTGATATGAGGATCCATAGACCCACCAACATCAAGAAAAAGTAGCACTTTTACGGCATTGTGGCGCTCAGGCACCATTCTAATGTCCAGAAAGCCTTTGTGGGCGGTGGAACGGATAGTGCCATCCAGATCAAGCTCTGAGGCTTCGCCTGTTCTGGCTAGTTGTCTGAGTTTCCTGAGGGCTACCTTAATGTTACGTGTGCCAAGCTCAACACTGTCATCCAGGTTTTTAAACTCGCGTTTGTCCCATACCTTAATGGCCCTGCGATGACGGCTTTCCTTTTGGCCAATGCGTACGCCTTCCGGGTTATAACCATAAGCGCCGAAGGGGCTGCGGCCAGCCGTGCCAATCCACTTGTTGCCGCCCTGATGTCGCTCATGCTGTTCTTCCATGCGCTTTTTCAGGGTTTCCATGATTTCTTCCCAATCCCCGAGGGATTGGATTTTTTCTTTTTCTTCTTCTGTCAGATAAAGCTCTGCCAGTTTTTCAAGCCATTCTTTGGGGATTTCAACGGCTTCATCTTCGCCGATAAACTCTATCCCTTTGAAAGCATGACCAAAAACCCGGTCAAACTTATCCAGGTTTTTCTCATCTTTCACAAAAACAGAGCGAGCCAGATAATAAAACTCATCAACATTGAAACTGGCGCAACCTGCCTGCAGGGATTCCATCAAGGTCATATATTCCTTGATGCTCACGGGCAGACCGGCGTCTTTCAGTTCATAGAAAAAATTAATGAACATGATAAATGTGCCTGATTAGCCGGATTTTCGACGGTTCATGAACGCAAGCCGTTCGAAGAGATGAATATCCTGTTCGTTTTTGAGAAGGGCGCCATGCAGAGGCGGGATCAGCTTGTTCGGGTCTGTTGACTGCAGCACTTCAAGAGGCAGCTCTTCGGCCATCAGAAGTTTGAGCCAGTCTAAAAGCTCACTAGTTGATGGTTTTTTCTTCAGGCCAGGCACATCACGCACATCAAAGAAGATGCTGAGGGCTTCCTGAACCAGCTTTTTATCAACATCAGGATAATGAACGTTGATGATATCACGCATTGTATCTGCATCAGGGAATTTGATGAAATGAAAGAAACAACGACGAAGGAAAGCATCAGGCAGCTCTTTTTCATTGTTGGATGTGATAATTACAATGGGGCGTGCTTTTGCTTTAATTGTTTGGCCTGTTTCGTAAACATGGAATTCCATACGGTCGAGTTCCAGAAGCAAATCGTTTGGAAACTCAATATCGGCCTTGTCGATTTCATCGATCAGCAGGACAGGGGTTTCCTCAGCTTCAAAAGCTTCCCACAACTTGCCTTTTTTGATGTAGTTGCGGATGTCCTTTACTTTTTCGTCACCCAGCTGGCT
>JBNKGK010000173.1:0-7226 GCA_050289785.1 Kordiimonas sp. | reverse complement strand
TCCTCCTTAACAAGCTGGATTTACCTGCAAACGTTGATTGATCTTTCCAGCCTTCTTGCAGGCAGTACCCCAGACACAGGGTCACTCAGTCTTTTCTTCACAATCGCCAACGCCAACACTGACTCTTCTGTACTACTTGATGAGCTACGCATCAGCCCGCTAACCGCCGGCTATTCAGTCAATGTCATGGATACAGAACACTGGGTTTCACTGGCGAATATCGGGACGGACGGTCAGTCCATACAAACAATATACGACGGCATGCTCAGGCCCATCGCCTTGCGGGGACCGGACTGGAATATCATCACTGCGCAGTTGCCCGGGCTTTCGCGGCAACTCCCTATCACAGATGGCAGTTTCTCCAGCGACACGCCGAATATGATGCTGACCCTGACACCGGGCGGCACGTCTGAATATGATGATTTCCGGGGTGACACAAGCGCCAACTGGACCTTTACAAATGGTACTGGAGGATCATGGACCATTGCCAATGGCGCCATGACCTATGCCGGCGGGTCTGCCGGAGGCACAGTCGCAGATTGGGGCAGCGCCACCCCAAACCCTCCCGGCAATGTGAATTTCGCCGCCAGAATTGAAGTAACGCCCCTGTCCGGCGCGAGCCCGGCCATGGGAGACGGCGCTGTTTATCTCTGGTGGGATAGCACCGCCAACAGCAATGCCGGGGCCTTCAAATTGATGAATTGGGATGGAAGCACATGGACCCTGCTGCAGGAAGCGCCCGCCTCTGTAACATTTGGCAGCGAATGGTTTTTTTCCGCTATAGACGGATTTTACATATGCGCCATCAACGGCGTGCTGTTGTTTTCCTATGATGCGGGCGCAAGCCCGACCACAGGCATGCTGACGCTGACCGTGGACACCGGGGCTAGCTTCGACAATCTGGTCCGGTTTGATAACCCGAGACAATCGCTTTTTTCTTCCGACGCCCGCGGATATCAAACTCAGAGCCTCGCCTTTCTGGGGCGGCCAACCGACGGTGCCTTTGCCAATGACTTCACCATGGTTACACAGGGTGTCTTTATGGACGGACTTGGCCGCACGATAATCTCCCGCATCCCACAGACAGCTGCTGTCACGCTCGCCAGCGGCACCGGCTCCAACCCGCCGCAGTTGCCGGAGAGCACGCCAACCACCTATCTGGTTGACGGTGACGCAACAGCCCTGACCTTGCCAGAATATGTCCAGGACGGCGTAACAGTATCTGACGAAGGAACGCAACTGGTCTACACCACTAGCGAATATGAAGCTTCGCCAATCGGTCGGCCGACCCGCACTATCCCCAGCAGACCAGAGGCGGCTTCCGCCGGCATGGGGTATGAACAATCGATCAGCTATGACGGCGTCTCAGCCCTGTCCCCGACCGCAACAAACGGTACGTTGGCTTACCGGCTGATCCAGGCGTCCCGAGACACCGCAACAACCGGCAGCGGAGAAACGGAAACAGCCATTCAACAGGTTGCCGGACAAATACAGGATGTGGATGGCCGCGTCCTGATGCGGTACCTGGGCACAAACAGCACGCCAACGGCCCTGAGCGAAACCATGACTTACGACGCCGCCGGGCGCATGCTGACACGCACTCAGGCCAATGCCGCCGCCCTTCCTTCAGGAACGACCGCCTCAACATGGACCGAGACCTACAGCTATGACTTTCTCGGTCGCCTGACGGAAAAACAGAGCCCAGATGGCGGAACCCTTAAAATTGCCTATGATTCAGCAGACAGGGTTCGTTTCGTTATGGATTCCGTCGGCGCCGCAGCCACAACGGGAAGCCCGGCTGAAAACGTTCAGCGGATCCGCTATACCCGGTATGACGTTTTAGGCAGACCTGTCGAGCTTGGCTGGATTCAGGATGCGGGGTATCAGTGGGACTCTGAAGCGCTGACAGCGCAGCTTGATAATCAGGGTTTTCCCCTCGTCAGCGGTGGCGGCGGCAGCGGCACCACAGTAACAGGCCGGTGGCGGCAAAAAAATGGGTATGACAGCAACGGTTCAACAACGGAACTTTATACACTGGGCCGCCTATGCTCCACACAGTCCCAACCGGACACTGACGGCAACAGCGTGACTGAAACATGGGAATATGACGAATATGGTCGTCAGATTTCCTGTGAGAAAACAGTCACCACCAGCGCTGGCGCAGACACTCAGACAACCAGCTTCAGCTATACGCCTGACAACAGGTTGTCTACCATCACTTATCCGCATCTAAGCGGCAGTAATCCGTTCAGCGTGGGATATTATTATGACCGAACCGGTCGCCTGACAAGTATTGGCCAGTCAACCGGTGACAACGAAATTATGGACCCCTCAAAGCCGATCGACTGGATTCCCGCACGCTACTGTGCCTATGAATATGGCCCGATCGGGGAACGCCAGTCTACCGCTTTCAATCGCCCGCCAGAGTCGACGACGCCCATGTTCACCAGAACGTTTGACTATGACGAAGTCAGCCGGGTTTCCTCAATCTCCGATAACTACATGCAGATCAGTCTCGGGTATACAACCGAGAGCCAGACCAGTTACACGGGCATGAAGATCGCTTCCAGTGACCTGACTTACAAGGCCGGAGCAAACTGGCTCACACCGCCGACAGCCTTGCTCTACCAATATGATTATGATGATCTGGGACGCCTGATTTCAGCAGATAACAATTTAACGCCAGCCTTCAGTTTTGAAACGACCGCTACGGGTGCGCCGGGGGGCTATGACGCCAACGGCAATCGTAGCGTTACCCAGCGCGGCCTGACCGGATATACATATATGTATCCGACAACAAACGCTGGTCTTGCTGGCACACCGGCAAACGGCTTTTCCAGCCTCACCACCACCACCAGCAATGATGAAAACTTCACCGACGCCAGCGGAAACGAGGCCGGTGTCTGGAGCTGGGGCAGCAATAACGGCGGCCCTTCCGACAGCACGCTGACCAGTGATAACCCACATTCAGGCGATCAATGCCTGATGCTCGGCGGAGGGTCTGCCCTTGGACATGAAGAGACGCTTGTCCTTGACACTTACCTGTCACCTTCCGCGAACCTGACCTTATCCTTCTATACCAGAACCGGTGCGGGATATAGCGGAACTCCGGGCGATCAGGCTTCCTGGTCTTTGGTCCTGTATGGGCTTTCCGGCCCTGTGTCAGAAACATATCTAGCGTCGGTCCCATCCGGAGACGACTGGGGCCAGCAAACCGTGTCTGTTGATGTGGCCTCCGCCTGCTCCTCCATGGACCTCCAACCCGGGCAAATCTCCCGGGCTGTTCTCAAGCTGGTCAATGGCACACGCGGCTCTGATAACAGCACCACGGGCGCGGCCGTCTATGTGGATGACCTTTCAATCGCATGGAGCAGCCCGCCCACTTGGGATGCGGGCTATGACCTGAACGGCAATGTTACAACCCTGCCACAAAATGCCCTGACACTGTCATATGACACGCTTATGCCAAAGGCCCTGTCTGCAGACGTCACATCCGGCGAACAGGTATCATGGCTGTATGACTCACAGGGACAAGCAGCACAGCAGACTGTTGCGGACAACGAAGGCAATACGGAACAGACAATTGACCTGTATTATGACACGCAAGGCCGCCTGATAGCACGCAGACAGACACTGGGCGGTGACACAAGCATCAGCTATTTTGTCAATGGCCCTGACGGGACAGTGGCTATTGAACAGGACAGCAATTTACTTTTCACTCTGAGCGACCAGCAGGGTTCGGTCCGAACCCTTGTCAATGGGGACAGCGGCCAGGCTATGGGCGCATTTGACTATCTACCTTTTGGGGGCCTGAGCCGGGTGTCCGGAGATCTACCAACCCTTGCCCGCTATACGAACCATGCCATCAATCCCGAAACCGGCCTGATTGTTACCCCCGCACGGCTTTATGAGCCGGAGCTGGGACGCTTCCTGCAGCCAGACCCGATAAGGGATGGTCAAAGCCCTTACGCCTATGTGCAAAATGATCCGGTCAATCTGGTTGACCCCACCGGCGAAGTGCCTGTACCCCTGCTGATTATCGGAGGGTCGGCCCTGGCGGGCGCCGCGATTAACCTCTGGTATAACTGGAATAATATTGAAGGAGCCGGGGACGCTTCATTATATGGCTTGTCCGGGGCAGCTGGCGGCGCCATTTTCGGCACGGGTCAGACCTATCTGGGCCTGACCGTTGCCGCAGGCGGCGCGCAATATACCCTGTTTCCGATTATCCATGGCACAACTGCCGGCCAGATTTCAGCGATTACAACAAACGGCTTTAATAACTGGATTCAAAACCGCAATTTCACCGAAAATATCGGGGAAGCTTTCGAAACCGGTTACTGGCTGGGGCTGAGTGGTGGCATTGTTTCAGCAAGCGGAGGGTTGTATGCCGGAGTAAGTCATTATTATGGTGGAGGAGGAATAGCCAGAAACCTTCGGCACATTTTTTCACCACCGACTGGCCGAAGTAAATATTTTATTGGCGACTTCTGGCAGTATTTCTTCAATCCAACCGCCGCCGCTGGCAATGACATACGTACTCCGGGTCATACAGGTATTCGCAACACTATGACAACGACGCTGGGTAATCTGGGCCTCGGTGGACTTAACGCAGCCTTCCAGCTCGATCATACGGTGCCAGTCTGGCTAGTGCGCCGCATTAGTGACAATCTTGTCACACGCGGACTAGTCAACGCCCCAAATAACCTCGTACCGGTTGCCGGCGTGGTTAACACCCTCGCCTTTGAACATGGTCTCGGCCTGTTCGGGAAAGCCCTGTTCTGGTATCCTGGCGTTTACTGGGGCTATTGGAATTTCTCCTGGCATTACCTGCCATCACCCGCACGCATTGGCATGACTGTCACAAAGACCCTGGCGGACGCCTTTACATATATGCACAACATTTTTCAGGAAGCGGAAAATGTTGTAAACTCAAAACAGCAGGCTAACATGCAAAAAAGCTCGCAATCCCGGGAGAACGCCCGCACACAAGATCTTTAGAAGACCTATCTACAAGAAATGTTTGTGGGTTTGTATATATCCTCGAGTAAATCCGTGGATATATTTGAGTCGGAAGAATATCCTCAAAGAAAAACCCGATACTTTAGATGTGAGAGCTCAACAAGTTGCTCTGGTTTAAACTGAAACAATAGCCCCGAAAATCTCAAGAGAATTTTTTAGGTCTATTCTATGGCGCTCTACTTTTTGTTGTAAATTGTTACCCCATTGTTACCTTGAGCGGGCTTGGCGCCGTCAAACAGGCCAAGGCTGAAGAGTGGCTGAAGGTTAATCAGGACGCCCTGAAAACACACAACAAACGGATAGATCAGGAAGGCGCCCTTCTTACACCCCAGTGGGCTGCAGATTGATATGGGCCGTTTCGGTGCCTATCACTATGCCAGCGCTTCCGCTCCCTTGGTGGTGGACGTGCAGGCAGGATATTACAGAGGCCTTGGAGTTTCTGTTTCAGGGTTTTTGAGAAGAGCCCGGCCCAGCCCTTGTCCCTGCACCGAGGTGCAAACAGCAAGCCGTGCCAGAACCATCACGGGAATAGGATGCCCCGGCATGCCTTTCTTCACACGCCCCGAGGCCTCTTCATGTTCAACAGCCCCAACTATCAGGCTATAATAGCCAACCACTCTGGCATCCTGACAGACCGCCATGTGGTGGCACTACCACTTTTCTGGCTTGTGAGCGCAAAGCGCTAGAGAAAACAGTTCAGAGGGTCATGGCCTCTTCTCTTCTATCATCATATTTCAACCCCCATGTGAAATATTGTGGTGGATAATAGTAATGCCGCCAATTCAGGGTACCGATAATCTTGCTTGATTAATTCTGGTCTCTTAACTTGCACTCGGCTCGAACAAATAAGCCTCTTTGCTGCCCATTGCCGGAAGATAATCATGGGAAACACGCAAGCAGATTAATCTGTCTATTTCCTCGTCACGATAGCCAAGCTCGGTGAGTATATCCCTGCTGCTATCCCCATAACGCAGGGCAGGTGTCAAGCGCCTGTAGGAATGATCCTCGCCAATCCTAGTCCATGTCGGTGCCAGATTGAGCAAAGCTTTTCCAACCGGATGATCAGGCCGCATTAACACCTGCACTGTGCCAGTAGCTATCTCATCTGACGGCTCGTTAGAGGCAGAGACAAAACCGGCCTCGCATATATCCCCCGCTGTCGCCGCAAGATGGCAGGCAAAGCCAGCTTCTTCTAATAAAGCCATCCACACCTTGTACGGCTTTTTGAGAAAGGCCTTTTCCAGTGTCGGCCCATCAGCATTAGACTGACCAGAGACAATTTCCACCAACCTCTCGCCCTCTTGATCACCTCTGGCTTCAACATAAATCCAGCGATCTGCACATTGATACAATCGGGCACAGGGGCTTTGGCCCAGTGTGAACTGCCCTCTGCCCTCCCCCCAGTCACTGCTGTTACCCTTCATGATCATCCCCGGCAACTGCATATAATTAATCATCCGGGCAAGGGATGTGCGGGCTTCACCGGCATGCCCTGTTCTACGCTTCTGATAAACCGCTAACAAAGCTGCGAAGGTGCCGCCAATGCCCCCCATAATATCACCACAAGTGATCTGGCCATGAAACTGGGGTTGATCCAGCGTACCATAATGAGCCATCATGCCACAAATGCCCTGAACCAAACTATCAAAACCGTGCCAGCGCTCCAGCCCTCCCTGCTCCCTGAACAGGCCCCCAAGATAAGAAAACTGGCAAACAACAACATCAGGGTTAATGGCCTGCAGTTGTGCTTTGGTCACACCAAGTCTTTCAGCCACGCCGTCCACGCTATTATGCACAACAATGTCAGCCCACTTCACCAGACGAGCAAATATCTCGCGCCCCGGTGCTGTGGTTAGATCCGTTAGAATACTACGTTTGCCCTGGTTTACTTCCAGCATAGAAGAAGAAATTAACCGTGGATCAACAAACCGCGGAGGGTCTGCCTTAATCACCTCTGCCCCATATTGGGCAAGGGTGTATGTGGAGGTGGGGCCAGCCACAAGATTGGTCATATCCAGCACCTTCAGGCCCTTTAACAAATCCCCCTTTTTCTGAGCGTCACTGCCTGCACTAGCTGCTACCTGCGCCTTCCGTCCCTCAAAGAAACGTTCAGCTTACTCTGCTGTATGAACCGCCCCGGGATTGCCGGAGGCTCCAACTTCTGAGTAAAAGGAGCCATTATGAGCAAGACCACGAACAAATTT